>CAIYZD010000432.1 GCA_903930585.1 uncultured Geobacteraceae bacterium
ATACCAAAACAATACAGATAACGTTACAAAAAATTGTTCATGAATCTGTCAATAGAAATTCCAGTGCAATGAACGATTATTTACAAGCTCAGATTTCTCAAGAACAAATTATTGCCGAAGGTGGCGTATTCGACTCAGTATTTCAGACAACAGCACAAACGAAAAGAACACGAACTCAAAATGGTGCTGAAGAAGCGGTTAACAGAAGAGCAAATGATTATTTTGATAATACCGATAGTCTTGAAATGGGTTTGAGCGGTCTCTTTCCGATCGGTACTCTTTGGGATGTGAAGTTTAACCAGAATAAAAGAAGCAGTTCTACGATTGATCAGTATACATCGTATGCTCATGAGTATGACAATGGCCTGAAGTTGACATTGACGCAGCCTATCTTAAAAGGTTTTGGTTCGAAATCGACAAAGGCTAAACTCAATTTGGCCGAGTTGCAGAGCGATATTGATTCGAACAAATACGAACAGAAATTGATGGAGCTGGTTGGGGTTGTCGTTCAGGTGTATTGGAGACTGTACGGTGCCCAACAGATTCTGCAAAGTTGGGAAAAATCTTTAAAAATTGCTGAAGAAGCCATAATAGATCTTGAACTGAGAGCTCGGGCAGGAAAAATTGCACAAACGGAATATTTAGAGAACGTAAGTGCGGTGAATATAAGAAAAGCTGAACTTTATAATGCAAAAAGCAAGGTGGATGACGCCCAGAACCAGTTGCTGACGCTGTTAAACGCTTCAGCCGTCGAGACAAAAAACATACAGCTGATTGTTGCAGACGACCCCTATGGCAGCCGCGATATTTTGCAGGATGCGGAGAGCTATATCAATGCTTCCCTTAATAAGTGGCCTGAATATAAAGTCGCCAGGAAAAAACTCGAAAAAGAAAAAGTTCAGCTAGAATATTCAGAAAATCAGGCATTACCCCAGTTGGATTTCCTTGGTTCGTTTGGTTCAACGAGTCTGGACAGGAATTATGATAAGTCATTTCGATATGTTACCGATGGTGGCTACCTTAACTGGTCGGCAGGCGTGAAATTTGTTTTTCCACTCGATAATACACTGGCAACCAGTAGTATTAAAATTGCAAAAATGCGGATCAGGCAAGCAGAAATAGAACTTGATGCTTTCGTGAAAAGCTATGGTAACTCAATATACAGCAAGCTCAGCGAAGTAGGAAATTTCCAAAGTCAACTGCAGGATTTTGAAAATGGCTTACGCATAAAAACAGATCTTCTTGAGATTGAACGTCAAAAATTAAAGGCTGGGCGTACAAGCTTGAAAACAGTGCTTGATAAGCAGGATGATTATATTTCGTATCAACGAAGAGTGTTGAGCGGTATCGTGAATTATAAACTGGCCCAAGCGTCGCTCGATATTGCTGCAGGGAACATATTGTTAAAATATGGAGTAGATATAAAAACGTTGACCTATTCGGATAAAATCCCTTCAGGTGATTTGATCCATCTATTCGGTGAAAGGACACAATGAGAGTAATTACGCTGGCAGTTCTGTTTATTCTGATCCTTTTACGTGTGAGCATCGTACATGCTGCGGAAATGTTTGAAGGTATCGTGAATCCTCTCTATGAGATTAAATTGGCATTACCCATTGATGGAATCGTTGCTAAAGTTTTTGTTAAAGAAGGTGATCGTGTTGTCAAAGCGAACAAGCTTCTCAAGCTTGATGACACGCTGCAGGTTTTAGAGGTCGCACGCCGTAAGGAAGTATTTGAGGACAACTCAGAACTGGATGCGAATAAAAAAAATATTGTTATTTTAAAAGCTCTTCTTGATTCATCGCAAAAGCTTTATGAAAGTACGGCATCAAAATCAACAGCCGTGGACTGGGATTCCTTGCAGATAATGTTATTTCCCGGATTTCCCAGCTATCCTGACAACTCGCTTGTCTGCGGA
>CAIYZD010000433.1 GCA_903930585.1 uncultured Geobacteraceae bacterium
CAGCGTTCATTGAAAACGGTTTCACCGGTCTCAATATTCCATTCCCAGGTAGCCGCCATTGTGCCATGTATAACATTTTCAAGCCGAAGTTTTTGATCTTGAATATTGGTATGATAGTTCCGGAGTTGTCTGGTAAAAAGCCAGAAGAGCAGAGAGGCGATAAGGCCGACGGCCAACGTAGTTACGGCGAGAGTTTTATTATGATATCGGGAGAAAGAAGGGAGGGGTCCATAGGTGATGAACCAGGTTACGACCAGGGTCGCCACGAGTGAAAGACAGAGCACTACGGAAGGGAGAATTTTGTGGGCCATGGCAATTGCTGTAGCGGAGGGTACCCGGTTTTGGGAGTCCATCTTCAACCTCCTGAATGCTGCCATCCGAGTAGTATTCTGTTGCATGAGCATCTAACCGGCTAATAGCTCTGTAACGGCATTTCGCAGTCGGTCGAAATCAAGCGGTTTATGCAGTACCACTGATGCCCCCATAATTTTGGCGGTTTTCAGCAAATAGTCCGCATTGATATTGGTAGTTCCGCCACTCATGGCGATAATCTTGACCTGCTTCAAGTACTTCTTCAGCGCCGTGATGACTTCAATCCCATCCTTCTCCGGCATGAAGATATCTGTGATTATAAGGTCATACCCGTTGAACTCGGTCATTGCCAGGGCAGTTTTCCCGTTTTCGGCTACATCGACATCATGACCGTCAATTGCCAGGAGTTCCTGAATTACGAGCCGTATATGCGGTTGATCATCTATTACAAGTATTCGGGCCATGGTGTTCCTCCGGATGCTAAAGTTGATAGTTTCTGTCCGGAAACTCCGGACAAGAAACTGTTGGTTTCCGTTTTGGAAAGCGGGGATTTTTTCTCCTGGCAAGGAAATCGAGGGGTTGCGCGGAGGCGTACACGGGTACGCCGCACAAGCAAAGCCGAAGATTGACGCCGCCAGGGGAAAAAAGCACCCTTTCCGGACGGAAACTAGATAGACAGTAAAATTATATTCGGAAATTACGACTATCGTGCCGCCCCCATTGTAAGCTGTATTCATACGCATTAACTGCGCCAGTTTCTGTTTTTAATATAATGCGCTGATATAAAAGGAACATTTGTTTTATTACGAGGAGGTGTAATCGGGACGAGAATTGACGCTGATTGAATATCGCCGGCTAAACAGCTATATCACATCGATATAGTTATATTTTTTCTGAATGGACAATGGTTGCTCATGCAACTATTGTCCATTCAGAAACGGGAGGCGACTGCGTGGGTATTCATAAAATAAAAAACTTGACATAGTTGCCGATAAGCCTGTAGCTATTGAATAAAACAGTGTCTCTCTCTTCCCAACATCTGTTTCGAGGAGCCCCCTTGGTTACTGATCAGGCGTTTCTAAAAACACTTACCATCCTCTACGTTGAAGACGAAGACGATACCTTTGAGTCAGGCGTTGGACTATTATCCAGGTTTTGCGCTACGCTGCTGACTGCACGAAGTGGTAAAGAGGGGCTGGACAGCTATACGACGAACGCGCCGGATATAATAGTTACCGATATCAAGATGCCGGTCATGGACGGCCTTACCATGGTGGAGGAGATACGAAAGGGTAACCGTGATGTGCCGATTATATTGTTAACGGCGTTTGAGCGTCCTGATTATCTGCTACGCGCTATCGAGGTGAATGTAGATAGATATGTGTCTAAACCAATACAAATCAGCAAGCTTATCGACTCGTTAACATTCTGCGCTCATCGTTTGCGTACCGAGCGAGAGCGGCAACAGTTATTGGATGAAAAACGGATTATTCTTGAAAATGTTGGCGTAGGCATATCCTTAGTAATTGATCGCAAGAGAAAGTGGGTTAACTCTCAATTCAGCGAAATGTTTGGTTACAGCGCAGAAGAAATGGCGGATGTCAGTACCAGATTAATTTATCCTTCACAGCAGGACTATGAACAATTCGGCGCCGAGGCATATGCGGTCCTTGCCACTGATGCGACAGTAGCCAAATATCAACAGGTTAAACGTAAACACGGCACTCTCTTCACTGCAAAGATCTCCGGCACTGCTATTGACAAGAACCGTCCAAATGACGGGAGTATTTGGATATTTACCGACGTAACTATTCAGAAAGCGTTGGAAGATAAATTACAAAAGAGTCATGATCTGTTGCATACCCTCTCTCACCAGGTTCCCGGAATGATTTTCCAATTCCGATTGTTTCCGGATGGTCGTTTCTGTTTCCCCTATGCGAGCGACTCTATACGTGAATTATATGGATGTAGCCCGGAGCAGGTTCGAGAAGAGGCTTCCGCACTCCTTGCCGTTTTGCACCCCGACGATTGTGAAGCACATCGTCGTTCAATCAGAGTATCCGCTCAATCACTTCAGTTGTGGCAACATGAATACAGAGTGGTTTTACGGGGGCGGGATATTCGATGGTACCGTGGAAATGCCCGCCCCGAAAAGTGTGCAGATGGCTCTGTACTTTGGCATGGTTATGTGAGCGATGTCACTGATCAGAAAAATCTTGAATGCCAATTAAGTGATTCAATAGAGGCCGCTAAAAGGATAAAAGCATGCCTACAGCTTATTCTCAAGAGCACTGACCAGGGTATCTACGGAATTGATGAAGCGGGGCGTTTTACCTACATCAATAAAGCTG
>CAIYZD010000434.1 GCA_903930585.1 uncultured Geobacteraceae bacterium
AAGATATTTCTTTTCGTCAAAATTACGTTAGGGTGCAGGTTGAAAGGTTTCCTGTCGATAATTACTTGCTCGTACTTCGTCAGATTGTCTTCGATTAGCCATAACCTTTGTCGTTTTAGGTCATAGTAGAGAATATCCCTTTCGTGGTCGGTACTGCATGCTATGTAAAGCTTGCTTCCGGTTTCCAGCTCTAAGGCTTTATCCAGGATTTCTTTTGTCCCCACGGTGATCGTTTTCATAATTCTATTTCTCCTTTCGTTTTACAAGGTGAAGCTGTTTTTAGCTTTATGCTGTCGTCAAAATCATGTTCTTCCGATGGGGGCGCGCTATCCGCAACACCGCCACAATCCTTTAGTGGTGCTGGGTTGCGTGTTTCCTTTGCTGCTTCCAATCCGCAACGTGGCGGATCATCAGCAACTTCCGCTGTTGCGCGTTCCGGGGATGTTTCGGATTGTGATTTTTTATCCGCAACGGTAAAATCCTTTATAGACGCGGGTTGTGGCGTGTGGCGGATATTTTCGGGGAGCAAGGGGATATAGCGCGTGAATGCTTCGGCAAACTGTTCTTTATCGTATCCTTTGGGGGTATCAGCGCCAAGTCTGATTGTTTTGCTTTGGATGCCATACCCTTTCAATCTACTGGCAAGCTGTCGAGGCTTTATTGGTACGCCCTTGTTGTAGGTTGCCCAAGGTTTTTCATCATCTCCACATAGCGCCCTGATAAGTTCAGCAGTGCTGATCCGGTCAGCCTGCCTTTCCTCGAATATCTCTTGAATGTCAGAAAGTAGCTCTACCCCTATCGTGTGCGATGCACTTTCACTGCCGGACAGTTTCAACGCCGCTGTTGTTCCGATCCTCAGCCATTCGTCACTTGCAGTCATTGCGATAGCAAGTAACGGTTCCCAATTATCTTGCGCCCGGTCATTCAAACTGTTCGGTAATGGTGGCCGTGCCTGCCGTACTTTCTCGCTGTAATCGTCGGCAAACCGCGCCAGCTTAGAGCGCAACTCGGCAAATAAACTCGGCTCTGCATAACGTATCCGTTCAACATTTTCATGGGCCAGCTTGCGCCTTAGTTCCAGAACGACGGCCCTGTCCATGAGCGTATCAGCAACATGACCGATTCCAGCGAGTGCCTTAGCCCCCCAGGTGTTAAACTTGGTCGGGGTGAAGCCCTCGCCTACAGTGCGGATAACATAGGCGCTATCCCTTGTGTGACCACTATTCAATAGACCTCGTATTTCCTCGTTATCCTTCATGAAGGCGTCCGCTTCGTCAATAAGCAGGGTGGGACTCCAGGCGTCGATTGCCCGGAAAAGCGCAGATGGGGAAATGCTGCTTGCGGTAATTGCCCTTGCACATAATCGGCCCAGCAGGTTTAGCAGAAGCGTTTTCCCACAGCGTTTTTCAGGTGCCGTGATGATTGCCAGTGGTGCAACCTCTATTTCATCGATAAACCACGTCATGGCAACCCATAGCGCCACGGCGTGGGCAACTTCTTCATTGCAAATGATAAAACGCTGGATGGTCGATGCAATGTCAGTCAACAGCGTGGGCGGGTTCACTGGTCCGGGCCACGGGGTTACCTCTGGGAAAGGCAACTCAGCGTTGTCATTTCCACTGCGGGCACCCGTTACCGCTGCGTCTAGTTTTGCAATTCGAACATCCAGCGCTTTAGCTTCGCTTTTTCGCGCCTTTTCATACTCCAAAGGAGATAGTGCCGCTAACCGTTGAATTGCAGCATCAAGTGGGCTCTCCGTCATGAATGGCTTTCCTCGATTAAGGCACGAATGTCAGATGCCCGCCATACTGTTACCCTCTCGGACAATTTTATGGGCTGCGGATAACGGCCGGCCCTTACCCCGGCCCACCAGTTTGAACGAGAAACAGGAATGAATTTAAGAACCTGTCTGACTCTCAATAGGCCAGTTTGTGGGAGATTTTGCATTTCTGGAATTCTTGAATCTTTCGACATATGCTGCCCTCCTTTATCGTTGTCGTGAGAGCAGGATAAGGCAATATGTATAATTTAGTCAAATAGTTGTGCCGACAAATAAGGGCAGGGTCTTAAATGTCGGTGAAGATATTGGCGGGATATGTCACTTCATTTCAATTAACGGAGCCTTCTCTTTCACAAATTCGATTATCTGCTCAGCCTTTTCAATGGCTCTCTCAATTTGTTTTTCATATGTTTTTTGGTATTTGCCCACATTATAATTTTTTCCATAGATATCTA
>CAIYZD010000435.1 GCA_903930585.1 uncultured Geobacteraceae bacterium
CCCGGCATTATGATGTCACTTATCAGCAAAGTGGGGCGTCTGCTCTTCAAAAGTTTGAGTGCTTCTTCACCATTAGTTGCCGTAACAGTCTGGAAACCGTTTTTTTCCAAAATAAGGCGGAGCTGTTCCGCCTGGGTATGACTATCCTCTACCAATAAGACCGATAGGGGGAGATGCGTCGAACTCATGCAGGCGCCCCCTGCCTTATCGCTGCTTTATATTCATCCAGCACCTTGCCATAACAATTGGGGCAGACGCCATGGCTGAAGATTGCATCAGAATGTTCCGAAATATAAGTTTCAATTCTGTGCCAGGAGTTTTTATCGTCACGGATCTGTTTGCAATACATGCAAATAGGGATAATTCCTTCGAGATGCTTTATCCGTTGCAAAGCTGTTTCCACTTCGAGCAGTTGTTCGGAAAGCTTTCGCTGGGTCTGAAGAAGTTCATTATTGACCATGACCGATGCTTCGTAGGTCGAAATCAGCAAGTCTATGACCCGTTGCAAGTCAGGTTTAATGGTGTACGAGTTGTCGTTGAAGACAACTACCATCTCCTGGTTGGTGGTGTTTGCCTGACGGAGGTGAAGTGTCCGGAGAATATCCGCGGTGCGTGATATCAGAAACTCTTCGTTATAGGGTTTAGAAAAAAAGTAGTCTGCGCGGCACTCAATTGCTCGAAGAACATCTTTCGGGTTCGAAAGACTCGTTAGCAGGATTACGGGGATGTCCTCTGTTGCCCCGGATGCTCTGATTGCCGTGCAGAGTTGATAACCATCCATGCCAGGCATCATAATATCTGTAAAAACAATGGCCGGGATTTCTTGTGCAAGCAGCGAGAGTGCTTCCTCACCACTATGCGCCTCAACGGTTAAATAGCCGTGCTTGTTCAATAACTGGCACAATTGATGTGCCTGAAACGGGCTGTCATCCACTACCATAATAAGCGGGTTTATGTGTTTATTTTCCATACGGTTTCCTATTCCTGCGGGTTAATTATTATTTAAATCAAACAGGGAACGGATCAGGGGGGCAATATCGTGCGCGGGGAGGATATGCGACCCTCCACCAAGGCGTATAGCCTCTCCCGGCATACCGTGAACAACCGAACTCTCTTTGTCCTGGGCGATAGTGACCGCACCAAGTTCACGGAGCTGGGCAAGCTCCGCAGCGCCATCAACACCCATACCGCTTAGAATAATTCCCAGAGCATTGCCGCGATAGGCTTCAGCTATGGAGCGGAATAGACGTGACACCGAAGGGCAGACACTGTTTTCAGGCGGTGCGGAAACCAGACGGGCCTTTCCGAAACGCGTTATTTCAAGGTGCGTACCGGATGGCGCGAGATATACCTGTCCGGCACGGAGCATTTCATCGGCAGTTGCAATGCTTACCGCCAATTCACTGGAACTATTGAGCCATTCGGCAAAACCGTATTCATATCCGGGACTGATATGCTGGACAATGACAATAGGCACCGGGACAGTTGCCGGGAGACCACTCAATATCTCCTGAATAGCCTGTGGGCCACCGGTTGAAGCGCCAATGGCAATAATCCTTATTTCTTGCGGTTTAGAAACAATTATGGGCCTCGGAGCACTTTTGCATACTGGATCGGTTTTGCGAGTTCGTAACCGTGACTTTGTATTGGCCATCGCCTTCAAGGTCGTCAGCAGTTCCTGCCTCTCAGCAATCCCTTCATGGTTGTTACTTGAATGAGGCTTTGAGACAATTGCCAATGCACCGGCCTCAATGGCTTGAAAAGCCAGGGTTACGGTCTGTGAATTATAAATAGAACTGACAATAACGATAGGGCATGGGGTTTCAGCCATGATTTGCCTGGTGGCCTCAAAACCGTCCATTCCCGGCATATTAATGTCCATGGTAATAATATCCGGCTGCAACAGTTTTGCCATGCGCACGGCATCGCTGCCATTTTTCGCTCTGTCGATGACTCTGAAGTCAGGATCGGAACAAATAACCGTTTCCAAAAAAAGTGCCGCACTGGAAGAATCATCGACTATAAGAACTCTGATCATCCGTTCTTCCCCTATATCAACTTTCTGATGATATCCAGCAGACTGGTCTGATCAAAGCTGGATTTGACAATATAGGCATCGGCCCCAGAGTTTATGCCTTTCTTTTTGTCTTCAGCCGAATCAAGACTTGTTATCAAGACCACCGGAAGACGTGACAGCCTCTCGTCCGCACGAATGCGGGCGGTCAACTCAAAACCATCCATATGCGGCATTTGCACATCAACAGTCGCCAAATCAAAACGCTCGCTTCCTTGCAGCGTTGCCAGGGCATCGAGACCGTCAACAGCAGTCTTGACCTCATAGCCATACGACTCCAGTACATTCATGATAAGCGTTCGCGACGTTATGGAATCATCCACCACCAGCAGACGTTTTTTAGTTGGTTCTCCGGTTGAGGCGGTAACTCCTGACACTGCATGAAAATGATGGATATAGTCAGCCCCGGAGTTTCTTATCAAATCCATGACATTCAGTATCGGCACAATGGTGCCGTTTGCCAGGATCGTGGCACCGGCAATATTGCGAACCTGCGGGAGCAATGGTCCGATCCCTTTAACCAGCAGATCATCTTCGGAGAGCACCTCGTCGACCTGGAAAGCAAACTGGTTGTCTACCTGCCCCAGAATCAGGGCAAAGGTATAGCCGCAGGGATCCGGGGAGGTTACCGGGATTCGAAGCAGTGCGGCAAGAGAAATCAGCGGGACGGTTTGATTATCGACTACGATAGAGTCTTTATTGGCGACTGCCTTTATTTCGGCGTTACTCACGCGGCAAACTTTTCTCACGTGTAACGTCGGTACGGCAAAGACCCTACTGCCAGAGCGAATATAAATTCCCCTGATCGTGGCAAGAGAAATCGGGACAATAAGTTTAAAGGTTGTTCCCACTCCGAAGGTTGAATCAACCGTTATGCTCCCCCCAAGTTTATCAAGGCATTTCATGACAATCGCAAGGCCCAGGCCACGCCCGGATATCATGCTGACCGCGCTCCTGGTAGAGAAACCGGAATTGAAAATCAATTGCCGGAGATCTTTCTCCGTCATATCCGGCAAAGTCTCAGGTGATATCAGACCGGCCTGCAAAGCAATCTCACGAATTTTGACGGTATCGATACCACTGCCGTCATCCGAAATGGTAATCACGACCTTACTGTTTTCAATCGTAGAAATATCTATCCGAATCTTAGCTGTAAGGGGTTTCCCGGTTTTTATACGATCTGCCGGAACTTCTATGCCATGATCAATGCAATTTCTCAGCAAGTGAATCAGGGGGTCCTTCAATTCCTGCAGAATCCTTCTGTCCAGTTCGATGCCGTCACCACTGACAATGAGTTCAACACTCTTTCCGTCTGTTCGCGCAATGTCACGCAACAGCTTATGGAATCCCTGGGTGAGCGTTGATGCCGGCAACATGAGGAGCCTTTTGGCGTCAAGAATAAGTCCTTCTATGAGATTTTCCGACTGTCTCCCGTCTTGTTCACTCTTCCTGTTTATATGCACAACCCGCTTCATGAGCGTGCCCATAGCGCGCTCAAGCTCCAGCATGGTAGTTTTGTCCGGATTATTCTGTCTGGCAAAACTGCGGCGCAATACATCAATGGTTCCAATCACCTCTTTCAGGTCACGCACCTGCTGCCGAAATATCATCTTGAGCGCGATTAGTTCCTCGGCTTCAGCAAGCAGCTCATCAAGTCGTGCTATCGGCACTCGAACTGTCTCAGAGGCAACTGTTTGCCGCTTACTCGTTGATTGATGCACATCAGGTACCTCTGTAAAACCGGAAAAAGCACACGCTGCCTCAGCGTCAATGTCGGCATCGTGGTCAGGTATTCCTGCCGAAATCTTGGTGCTACAGGTTTCATCAATAGTGGTATCGGCCGCCGGAGTTACCGGGGCATCAAGAGCTTTTGCCGCCTCGTCGAGACGTTTACAGATTTTCATGGAGTCAGACTTCAGGGCGGTCGGCGGCTTCTGGGGGGCGGGCGTGGAGAGTAGCCGCTCAATAATGTCTACTGAATCATGCAACAGATTCAGCAAACTCCGATCCGGTTTTGTGGGTACTTGCTGCAGTTTTGAAAGACAATCTTCGAGAGACTGGCACACCAGTTCGATGATTGGAAGATCGACGATACGCGCCCCACCTTTGAGGCTGTGGGCACAACGGTATATCGTCGTAACATTGTCCGACAAAAGGGCTGAGTCTGCTGACTGCTCAATCTGTATCAGGCTTTCATTGAATGAACAAATGTGATCCTGAGCTTCCGCCAGAAACATTTCCGTGAGGCGGGCGAGTTGTTCGCTATCCAGCATACTCATTTAAGTCACCTTAAAACGTTCAACCAAGTGCCACAGTTTTTTCCCCATTTCGTCGAGATCATGGGTTGCATCTTCTGCCTGACGAGTACTCATAACAATCTGGTCCGACGCGCTACGGATGCTGTCAAGCGCAACCGCCACCTGATTGAGGCCGACTACCTGCTCACTGGTCGCCGCTACTATCTGGGCCGAGGCCTGTACCGTACTGACCGCTCCCTGATCAATTGTCTGGATGGAGCTTTCGGTTTCCACGGACTGCTTGACAGCAGATTCAACTGTTTTACCCCCCTGTTCGGTAGCCATCACTGCCGTGCTGATAGACTTCTGGATGTCATTCAGGATGCGTTTGATCTGTTCTGTCGCCTCTTTAGATTGTTCCGCCAGACTGCGCACTTCCTGGGCAACTACAGCAAAGCCTTTGCCATGTCCTCCTGCTTTGGCCGCTTCGATGGAAGCGTTCACCGCCAGTAGATTGGACTGACTGGCAATATCTCCGACCGATTCAATAATCTCTCCAATGGCCGAGCTCTGTTCACTCAGCTTGACGATACCTTCGGCAATAAAATCCATCTGCTGCCTGATCTTGTTCATGCCACGCATGGTTTCCGCGACGTTCTTTCGTCCGCTTTCGGTTACTTCTGCGGTCTCTTTGGCACAATCGGCAACAAAGGACGACTTCTGATTCACGATCTGCGCGGTTGTCTTGATCTCTTCCACTGAAGTAGATGTTTCACTAACCGCGGCGGCGGTTTCAGAGGTACTGGTGGCAAGCTGGGCAGTAAGACTGGCAATGCGTGCGGTTGCTCCGGAGACAAGCTTTGAAGCATCCTGAATCTCCCGGACAATGGCAATCAGATTGGAAATCATGGTGTTGAAGGCATTTCCCAAGGAATCCCGCTCCGAGCGGGGCTCGCAAACTATAGTTAAATTGTTGGCAG
The DNA here is from genome assembly GCA_903930585.1 of uncultured Geobacteraceae bacterium. Lineage (GTDB taxonomy): Bacteria > Desulfobacterota > Desulfuromonadia > Geobacterales > Pseudopelobacteraceae > JACRCG01. Next base: position 5,292 of record CAIYZD010000435.1, read on the forward strand.
AAATTGCCGTCGCAATCCGGGACATGTTTTTGAGATAGTCGTTCATATTCGCAAATGCCTTGGAGAATACCCCTATCTCGTCATCACGTTCCAGTACTGTTGGCCGGTTGGTGAGGTCCCCTTGAGATATCTGGTCTGCCACAACCGTCAGCTCGCGTAACGGCAGAGTAATACTCCTGGTTAACCAGTATCCTATCAGACTGAGCAGACATACTACCAAGGGGATGCCAATAATTATCATATTCATGGATGAACGGTTACTTGCGCTCAAATCAGCGTCATGTTTTTTAAGGAGCTCCCTCTCCAAAGTGTCAATCTCGACCACGGCCTTGTTGATTTCAGCGGTTAATTTAAGTGGATTGCCGGCACTGATATATTCAATTGCCCCAGCCAGTTTTTTGTCGCGGTAGGCTTGATAAACCTCTTCATACGAAACAAACCGCTTTTTAAGCAGCAATTCCAGATTGTTTAAAAGTTGGCGCGCCTTTTCGTTGCGAATAGTTTTTTTCGACTCTTCCAGCGCTTTTTCGATGCTC
>CAIYZD010000436.1 GCA_903930585.1 uncultured Geobacteraceae bacterium
CAGGCATACCCATGTCCGTTAATATAAGGGTAATGTCTGCGACGTTCTTCTGGTACAGATCCAACGCTTCCTTGCCATTAACTGCTTCCAGAACCGTAAACCCGAACTTTTGAAGCAGAATTTTCGATATATTCCGAATCTGGTCTTCATCCTCCACCAGCAAGATGGTACCAGTTCCCTGCCACAGGACTGAAGGAGTATGAATTTGATCTTCATCTCCCATAGTGTCCATTATCTGAACAGGCAGAAAGACCTTGAAAGTTGTTCCCCGACCAAGCTGACTGAAAAGCTGCAACGCTCCATTATGTGAGTTGATTATTCCCAGTACGGCAGACATTCCAAGCCCACGTCCGGTGAATTTAGTGGTATAGAACGGCTCAAAAATGCGCCACTTTGTTTCTTCATCCATACCGCAACCGTTATCTGTGACTTCAAAGCAGAGATACTTGCCAGATGGAACAGCTTTGCCGGTATAATCCTTTTCAGAGTGACCCGCTAACAATGTTGACTTGGTAAGTGATACTCGAATCACACCCTGTTCCTTACCGATGGCTTCAGATGCGTTAATGATCAGGTTCATGACTATCTGTCTGACTTGATTGGCATCAGCGGATAGTTGTGGAATATTTGTTGAAAGCTCAGGTTTGATAACTGCGTTCTGTGGAAGGGTCGCTTTTAGCATGTTGACCATTTCATCAACCAACATCCACATATTGACCTGAGTCGCAGAGAGCGGAGCATGCCCAGCGTAGGCCAACATCTGACGACAAAGTCCTGCGGCTCGCTCAACGGCCTTTTCTATCTCGGCAATATTGTTCTCTGTTGTTTCATAATCCATCTTTATCAGAGAGCAATAACCCATAATGATCGCCAGTATGTTGTTAAAGTCGTGGGCGATACCGCCAGATAGTACACCGAGGCTTTCTAATTTCTGAGTGTGTTGCAGTTGTTGTTCAAACGTCCATTTGTCTTTTTCAGCTTGCCTAATATCGAGATGAGTTTTGACTCGACGCTTCAGAATTGCAGGTTTAAATGGTTTTGTGATGTAATCAACCGCTCCCAGACTGAAGCCCTTGACTTCTTCGGCCTCCTCATCCAGGGCCGTGACAAAAATAACCGGAATCTCTCTAAGGGTCTCCTGCTCCTTGAGGATGCGGCAGACTTCGAAACCGTTCATCCCAGGCATCATTATATCAAGCAGGATAAGGTCCGGCTCTGCACTTTGAGCCAATACAAGGGCCTCTGGACCGTTGTTCGCACCGATAATATCGTAGTCGTCATGCAGCGTTTTGTAGAGAATAGTGAGATTCTCAGGAATGTCATCGACAATCAGCAGTTTTTTCTTTTCCACTCTATATCCTTTCGGCCGCGATGTAATGAGCCCGCCTGTGTACCCTCAGCGGTCAATATCAAATTCATCACGGATTTTCTCGATTGTCTGCAAAGCCGCCATACAGTCAAACTGTCGGATCTGCCGAACCAGCGTATCGTAAAATCGAGAACTCACAATTAGTGTCGACAGATCGCCGATGCTGTCAAGCACACTCATATTATTCTGATTCAGCAATGTTTCCATCTCACGAAGAAGGGTGGCCAGTTTTTCATTGTCGACGCTTTCCGAAACTGAATTAGAAGGATCCGGCGCAGGAACCGGGCTTTCGTCCGGCATCTGCAGACAGCGCCTGATCTCAGTCAGCAGTGTATTGGTATTCATCGGTTTTGAAACATAGCCATCAAAACCCTGTTCCATTAGCCGTTCCGAAACATTCTTCAAGGCATGGGCGGTAAGGGCAATTATGGGCGTGTGGTGGTCGCCATTTCTCTCCGCATCACGAATACGGCCGGTCGCTTCAACGCCGTCCATACCGGGCATTTCCAGATCCATAAGGATGACATCAAAGCAGCCCGCCTGCCACTTTTCTACCGCTTCGCTGCCATCCTCTGCTGTTACAATGATGTGACCGCTTTTTCCGAGGAGCCTGGTTGTGACTTTGCGATTGATTTCCTGATCGTCGACCACCAGGATATGCAGCAACCGGTCATCCCAGGAGAGCAGAAGATCATGTTTTGCGGGCGGCCTGGCTATTTCCGTGCATTCACTCTTTTGAAAAGGAATGACGATATGGAACGTACTGCCTATCCCTTTGTCGCTTTCTGCCAGGATTTCTCCCCCCATCAGTTCGACAAGCTTTTTACTGATTGAAAGACCGAGGCCTGTCCCCCCGTATTTTCTCGTGGTGGAGGTATCCTCCTGACTGAACGGGGCGAAAATATGATTCATTGCTTCCGGACTGATGCCGGTGCCGGTATCGGTCACCCTCAACTTCAGTAGAAATTTATCATCTCCAGCTTCTTCGACTGCTGCCGAAACGGTAATTGTACCGGATTCGGTAAATTTGACCGAATTGCCCACTACATTGTTGAGTACCTGCTTCAGGCGGAACTGATCACCATTCAATTCGTCCGGCACATCATCTGCTATTTCAGATTTAAACTGAAGCTCTTTCGTATTGAGGCTTGCCTGTTGCGTGTTAATAACCTCTTTAACGCATCCCCGCACGCTGAAATTACGGGATTCAAGCTCTATTTTACCGGACTCAACCTTAGAAAGATCGAGAATATTGTTTATGAGAGCGAGGAGGTTGTCTGAAGAAGTGCGGATGGAATTGAGGCACTCTCTCTGATTATCGGTCAAATCGGTATACGCTAACAGTTGCGACATCCCCATGATGCCGTTCATTGGGGTACGGATCTCATGGCTCATATTGGCCAGAAACTCACTTTTTGCCCGGTTGGCTGCCTCTGCCTGCTCTTTGGCGGCGATAAGCTGCGCCATGATATTTTTCTTTTCAGTGATGTCTTCTTTAACCGCCAGGTAATGAGTTACGGCTCCTTTTTCATCTCGAAGAGCTGAGATTGTCGCATGTTCACAGAACAGGTGACCATCTTTACCTCTGTTCGTAAACTCCCCTTGCCACGTTCCTCCTGACGAGATAGTCGACCAGAGTTCCTCATACGTTTCAGGTGGCGTTTCGCCGGATTTCAGCACACGAGGGTTTTGGCCGATAGCCTCCTCAGCTGAATAACCGGTTAGTTCAGTAAACTTGGGATTGACAAATTCAATTTTTCCCATAGTGTCGGTAATCACAATGGTTGCCGGGCTCTGTTCAACCGCGCGAGATAGCTTACGCAACGTTTGTTCGACGCGTCGCCGTTCCTCTATTTCCTGATTCAGTTCTCTCGTGCGTTCTTCAACTCTTTGCTCCAGCTCCTCATTAAGGCGGAGTACCTTCAGCTCTGCCGCCTTGACCGTAGTAATATCGGTAAAGGTTATGACCACCCCTTCCACCTGCCCGGTCTCGGTGCGGAACGGCATAATTCGTTTGAGCAGCCAGTTGTTGTCGCGAGTTTCCTCCTCGGAGTCGATGGCGATGCCGTTGGCCAGCACCCGATTGATATCTGCCAGCATCTCCTCCTGCTGGGAAAGGTGATAGGCGATATGGTCGATGGGGCGGCCAATATCCTGCGGCAGGAGTTTGAAGAACGATTCAATGGCGGGGTTGAACTTGCGGATACGGAGCTGACGATCGAGGAAGACGGTACCGATGTCGGTGCTGGCCAGCAGGTTTTCATGATCGTTATTCAGCTGTTTAAGCTCAATATTTTTCCGTTCAAACTCCGAGTTGACCGAGTATAGTTCCTCGTTAACCGAATGCAGCTCTTCGTTGGTGCTTTGCAGCTCTTCATTTGAGGCCAGCAGTTCCTCGTTGGTGGCCTGCAGTTCTTCGTTGCTGGTCTGAAGCTCCTCGACCGTAGTTTGAAGGTTCTCCCTGGTCGATTGCAACTCCATCTCCAGATCAGCAACATGCTGACGGAAATGATTTTCCACATCAAAACTGATTGCCACGGTATTTTCATCGGTCGTCTCAGCAGGGGGGAGATGCTCCAGTGGTCGTACCCGCTCAAAATAGACATGATAATGGGTCGTATGACTCTTTTCATCAGGGAGCGGCGCCACATTCAGGTCGATGAGAAACTCATGATCTCCCTTGTGGATCCGCACATTGCGAGTGATGATGAACTGGCGGGTCGAGTCGGCCCGCTGCAGTGAAGTACTGAGGGCGACGTGCAGGTTATCCTCTGCAAGGGCAAGAATGTTATTTTCCGCCCTTCCTTCCGGCATTTTCAGATATTCTGCCACGTTGCCGAAGTAGTGGACGATGTTGCGGTTTTCGTCAATCAGGACCCCGGGCGGCATATGCCGACGCAGCAGAGTATCGTAATCAGCCAGCACCTGACGGTCGATGGTGACCGCGCGGCTGCTGCCGGGTTGGAACACAGTAATCGGAATAGTGGGAGTCCGCTGCTCCATGCGGTTTGAATCCAGGTTCAGTGCCAGCTTGAGGTCTCGGATCTTGCGGAACATCTTGTGCTGGTTGGCGATAACCTCAAATTCCGCAACAAACGGCCCCAGCCCTTCACTACTTCCCAAAAAGAGGATACAGTCCTTTTTGAGGGCAAAGTGGAAGAGAGAAATCACCCTTTCCTGCACATCCGTCTGAAAGTAGATCAGCAGATTGCGGCAGCAGACCAAGTCCAGCCGGGTGAAGGGTGGGTCGTTGAGTAGATTGTGCGGGGCAAAGACCACCATTTTGCGCAGTTCAGAAGTGACTCGGAACAGATCGTTCCCCTCTTTTTTGAAAAATCTATCCATCCTCTCAGGACCGACATTGGTCAGTTTGGCACGGTCGTAGACCCCCTGCGAGGCTATATCGAGCGAAGTTTTGTGGACATCCGTTGCAAAAACGGTAACCTTGCCCATGAAGCCGAGTTCATCCGCTTTTTCAGCCAGCAGGATCGCCAGAGAATAGGCTTCCTCGCCGGTGGCGCAGGCTGCCGACCAGACACGCAGATCATCTCCCCGGTTCAGGTTGGCGAACAGGCGGGGAATAACTTCCTGCTCCAAAAACTGGAACGCCTGCTTGTCGCGGAAAAATTCCGTGACGCCAATCAGCAGGTCTTTATAGAGCAGTTCAAGCTCCAGCTGATCGCCAGAGACGATGGCGGCATAATCGGACACTTCAGGAATCTGGCGAAACTCCATGCGCCGCCGGATACGGCGGCCGACCGTGGAAGCTTTGTATTTGGAAAAATCAAGATTATAGCTGCGCCGTAGCAGCGCAAATATCCCGGCGAATTCCCCTTCATCCTCGAATACTTCCAGTTCGTGATTCATTCTGGTACGTACTGAAAGCGGGCTGATAGCATATTCGACCAGAATGCGCGGTATCCGGTCCGGTGCCAGGATAAAGTCACAGACGCTCGTGGCGATAGCGTTGCGCGGCATGCCGTCGAACTGTGCCGATTCAGGTGATTGAACAACCACCAGCCCGCCATTTTTATTGATGGAGACAATACCGCGCGAACCATCGGAACCGGTTCCGGAGAGGACAACCCCGACGGCGCGATCGCCGGCATCGACGGCCAGAGAGTTGAAAAATATGTCGATGGGGAGTTCAATCTGTGGACTTATGGTCCGTTCTGTCAGGTAGAGATGCTCCTGGCTGACCGTCATGTGAGTTTTGGGCGGAATCAGATAGATACTGTTGGGTTGCAGTTCTATACCGGTAGTGACGCGATAAATCGGCATTGATGTGTGTCGCGACAGCAGATCGTCCATAAGACTCTTGAAATCGGGAGAGAGGTGCTGAATAACGACAAATGCCATGCCGGTATCGGAGGGCATGTTATCGAAAAACTGTTCGAGCGCGCTTAGTCCCCCAGCGGAAGCACCGATGCCAACGATGTGGGATGGCTTGGTTGCGGCTGGTACCGGGGAAACAGAGGTGTCCGTGGTTATGCTCATTTGTGTATCTCCTGTCATGCTCCGAATGGTATGGTAAACCAGAATACTGAACCACTTCCAACGACACTTTCAACACCAATTCTTCCACCATGAGATTCGACAATTCTCCTGCTGATGACGAGCCCCAGGCCGGTGCTGCTTTCACCGCCTGTGGAATGGATACTGGTGCGTCCAAACGGTTTGAAAAGTTTGTCTATCTCATGGGCGGGAATGCCAGGCCCCTGGTCGTGAACTTCCACCTTCAATTCACGTGGTTCTGCAAAGACGAGCAGTTTTACTTGTGTACCGGGGAGAGAGAACTTGAAGGCATTGGAAATAAGGTTATTCATGACCTGTTTGATTTTATGCGGATCACACAAGATGCTGTCGAGATTGCCTCTGTAATGCTGTTCAATGCCAATACCTTTTTTCTGAGACAAAAGTCCGTTCAATTTGACTACTTCGTTGATAAACGGAACAATATCCAGTAACTGTTTATCGAGAACAAGTTTGCCCATTTCAATAACACTGATATCTAAAAGCTGGGTTATCAGATGAAGCATGAAATCAGCAAGAGATCGGACATCAGCCAATACTTCAGTCATATCGGGAGTCAGATGTTCTTCGTCTTCGAGAAAAAAGTCGGTGTACGTGATAATTGTTGAGATCGGATTGCGCAAATCATGTGCCGCAATTCCGAGAAACTGGTTTTTTGTGTCATTAAGTTTTTGTAGTTCGACATTCTTCTTCTGGAGTTCCCGCGAGAGAATGGCCTGCTCCTGATTAAGCGTCAGCATGGTTGTGCGTAGTTCCTGCAGTTCCCCGACGTCGTGTTCTCCGACGACAATACCGCCGTCGTTACATGGATAATACGTTACTTTCAGCGATTCCGGCATTCCTTCGGCTGTCGAAAAGTTTAACAAATGAGCTGAAGAATTATCTGTCTGAAACTTGCCAAGTTCGAACAGGCTATTAAAATCGATAAGCAGTTCGCCAAAGCCACGGCCAATGCAGTCGTTGCCGAGCAATCGGAGAGCATAAGCATTTGCCTCAACAACCCTGCCGAAGCCATCAAGATTCAATACCAGAAGGGACGACCTGTCCCAAATGTGTTTTTCCAAAATAGCAGTACGTTCAATCATAGTCACCAATCCTTTATCAGGCGTTCGAGTTCATGAATCGTTTCGACAAGGCGTACGTCAGGGTATGAAGCAATATTTTCCCGTCCACCCCAACGAAAAGCCTGACCACCGACAATGATAGGTAGATCGGGAAATTCTGTTCGAACATTGTCCAGTAGCAAGAGTAATGTCGGAAGCCCCGACTGAACACTCAACGACAGGCAGAGCAAATTTGGGTTTGTATTATTGATAAGCTCCAATAAATCCTTTGCCGGAGTGTTGGCCCCAGAAAACAATCCGTCCCAACCGTTCAGTTCGAGAATATCCGCAACCATTTTGCCGCCCAATTGATGATATTCGTTGGCGGCACAGGCTACAATCGCTTTTCGCCCGCAATGCTCTGCAGCAAAGATGGACGGGTAGACAAGGGAAAGCATACTCTCCGTGATGGCTGTTGCGATATGCTCACGTGCCACTGAGAGCTGATTGCACTCCCACAATTCTCCAACACGATAGAGGGCCCGCTGGAATACTCCCACGTACAGATCTTTTGTATCGACATTGTCACGGAGGATGTCCTCAACTACTTCGCGGCATTTGTTCCGATCACCTGCAATCAGATACGCCAGATACGATTGGAAAGCAGCTTCAGTTATTGCACCGGAGTCAGCACTCATAGTTGTTTATTCCTTTCCAAATGTAATCACTTCTTGACGTGCAAGCTGTGTGGTTTTTATGACTTGAGAAATCCACTCATCATTGAAATGCTCTTTATCGGTCAACCAGGATAACAGGCTGGTAACTGCCGCTGAAATACCACCCGCTTCATCACAAACGGCTGAAACTATCAATTCTCCGGTTTTCAGCAGTCTTCCATGCAGTTCACCGTTTGTGGCGACATGAAACTGCCTGGCAAGTTCTGCAAAAGTCTCTTCGGGAATGCGACGGTTTCGCTCAGATTTCAGATTTCCGGCAGCTTCAAGAAGCCCTATGCAGGAATTTATTTTATCAGGTAAAGCGGCTGTCAGTTCTTCAAAGAGCAACTCAAGTTGCCGTTCCAGTGTGATTCTCGGCATTCCTCGATTGCCAAGCACTCGTCCAAGCCACTCGACCTGGCTCATGAGTTTGCTTTGCGGCAGCTGTATGAGTGTCGCCAGCCAAGCTGCATCGCTCTTGGCAAAACTCCGCCCCCGCTCCTGGTAGCGTTCTTCGAAAAAGGGGAATTCATTGTTGCAGCGATTCGCGGCGATCACTGCGGCCTTAATCTCGGTTGCATTTTCCGGCACCGAGTGCTGCCCGGCTTCAGGATTTAGCATGGTGGCGGTAAATCCGATTCCGGCTTTTTTAATTGGATGAAGTGCACTGAAGAGAACCTCAAGCTGATCAAAGAAAGCATGGGCGACAACGACCAGACGCTCGTTTTCAGCCTGATTTAACGGGATGTTATTCATGGCTGAGCGTAATTCCTGCCAGTAGTCAGTGGTCTTGTCTCCATAGCTGTTATAATAATTGGTGCTTCCTGAAACCTGGTTGCCAAAGGATTTAATTATATCGGGCAGATGGACGGCGTTACCGAGAGTCATCCCCTCAAGCACATAGATTAGCTCTATGTCGCCATCGATACTGCTTAATGCATCGGCAACATTCAGACCCTCTATGCATGGAATGCTGCTGACATCTGTGTAAGAGGTCTTATTCAC
>CAIYZD010000437.1 GCA_903930585.1 uncultured Geobacteraceae bacterium
ACAATATTGCTGCAGCGATTTCGGCCTTCAATAAGTCACTTAGCTATAAGAAGACAACATCAGCGCACTTCCAACTTGGGCTATTGTATTATCTGTCAAAAGATCAAACCAAAGGGAAAGCAAACTTTGATACAGCCGTCAAAATGGATCCGCAGCTTGAAGAAAACCGCAAGAATGTAATGGCATATTTGAATCAGAATGGTTTTGTGAAGTAAATTTCAATACGCTTGTATTATACACCAGAAAGGTATATTTTATGTCTTGGACAGTAAAAATGTCCCGAATCGCTGAAAAAAGCAAAATGAAGCTTTCAAAGCCAATTCGCCAAATACTCTTTGCTCTTATCCATGACATTGAGTCAGCAGGACCTGTTCGTGGCGACTGGCCGAATTATGGTAAGCTGGCAGACGGGAAACACCACTGCCATCTGAAAAAGGGTAGTCCAACTTATGTGGCTGTTTGGGTCGAAGTCGACAGGAAGATTAAGCTGGTGGAGGTAACTTATGTTGGAACGCACGAAAAAGCACCATATTGAAATGGCCTACTTTACCGGGCCTCCGGATAAGTTGCAGGAACTTCGCAGTTACGCCGCAAAGATTGGCCTTACCGAGTCGTCTGACAGCATCCCATGGCGCGAGGCCTTCCCTGAATTCAAGGAAAATGAAGCCGGAACACTGATTAGTGGCTATCGCCACCGCGAGGGGCTGACGCAAATCCAGCTTGCAGAGCGGACTGGTATACCGCAGCGGCATATTTCAGAGATCGAGAGTGGCAAGCGGATCATAGGTAAAGAAAGGGCAAAGAAGCTGGCGGAAGCCCTGCACTGCGACTACCGGAAGCTTATGTAATGGATCAAAACCGCAATAAGTCAGACGGCGTCTGACTTATTGGAGAATTGGGATATCGCTGATAAAATAGCCGCATAACCAGCGACCATTATATAAAGTCTTTTGTGCTATTGTGCGCGTCTGCAGCTGTCTGGCCGGTCAATAAAAACCCCCAAAAACCGGCCATTTCGGGGAAAAAGAGAGCTTATTCACATCGCGCCAACAGCCTAATAATACACAGTAAAAACAAGTTTAGTTAAAGTCTTTCAGAAAACTGCCGATAAGGTAAGTATAGATGAAGCGAAATAAAAGTGAATAATGCGTGCTAAATGTCATTTGGTTCTTGACAGTATCTGATGGACGTGCTATTATATAAATATCTCTACGAGATTAAGTTCTCGGTCTGAACCCTACTGGGTAACTTTATTAGTGGATACATAGATGGATTACGGCAAGGAATTGTCGCCATTGAGTGATACCATATATAATTTTTAGACCGCTAAAAGCGGAAGAAACGGCAGATGCGCGTTGATAATCGTGTAATTATGCCTATAGACATGCCCACTATGGATTCTCCGTAGCGGGTTTTTTATTGCCTAAAATTCGCAGTCCGGAGTTTCAGGCAGCAACCACTATGAAAACAACTGACAGACCGGGTTCGCGGGTTATTCCGCTTATTCGGTCTTTGTGTTTCCGCCTTCCGGGTAATTGCCTTAGCCTGAGTCTACAGAGATTTCCCGCTGTAGATTGAAGCTAAGGCAATTGCCTTAAGACCAAAGAAGGAGGGACTGCACATGCGTGTTAGAATCGAAGGTCGTGAAGTTTTGCTGAGCTGGAAAGAGTTCGAAGAAGCACTGATAGCTGACGTAGAGATGGATTTCTGCTTGATGCTGTAAGTGTTAACCCAAAAGTAGCCCCCGTGACCCCCTGTTACGTCTGATTTGATCAGACACCACAGGATGCAGGAACGGCATTTAACGTAGTTTTTAACCTGGTAAGGGACGCAGTATTTATCCCGATCCGGGGTATTACTGCGTCTACTGCCGCAACCGCATAATGGAGGTTCCATATGAGTGCAACCGAACGCGACCGTCTTACAGAACAGGCCTACGATTTGACCTACGCTGCAATGTCCAAATCTTACGGAATGCCCCGTACCGAAATCGCAGATACGATTCGTAACGGGGTTAACCCTGAACTGACCAGAATCTTTTTTTCTGTCGTTAGCGCAGGCCTCAAAAGATACGGCATTGCATAGTCAGTAACAAAGCAGCAGAAAAGTTAGCCGTCTCCATTATGGAGACCCTCCCCTTGCCGGGTGGTTATTTGGTTTGTAGTTTGAACCTTACGACCTCTCCCGGCAAGGGATTGGTCTATGCTCCGAGAAAAACCGGACAGCTGTCTGATCTTATTTATAAGACGGATACCATAAAGGAGAATTACCATGGCGAAACTCAAAAAAGCAGTAAAAGCGGATACAGGGCTCAGCGGAATTGGCTATATGCTGATGTTCCTTAACTTGGCAACCGGACAGCTGCTCGTTGGTGGGATATGCAATGCTATCGATTCGGCAGTAGAAATGTTTTCGGACCTCAGCGCTGCACTATTGTTCAGAGCTGACTACAAAGACACCGGAGCCGTAGAGGACAACGAAGCGATACTGATCTTCGAGGTCATATACGACGCAGTCAATGTTGAAGAGGATAATCATGATTTCTACGATGGAAAGATTTTAAAGCCGAAATCGTTTGAACTCAGTCGTGTGGTTTATTCTCACTGCAAAAGCTCTGTTACTCCATGCCATTTGCTGATTTAGACAGAAGGCAGCAACAATGTTTCAAAATGCAAAACCATTTCGCTCCTGCATCCGACAACCCCGTGCGCTTCGCCGGGTGTTGAAACAAAAGATGCGATAACCAGGACACACACAAAACACCGTGTGTGCCTCTGGCGCTCGGTCGATTGTGTTTGCCCACCAAACTCGCTAAATGCGAAAAGGAATTTTCACTATGACAAACACAATCGAAACAGCAGTAGTAATCGCAGCCCTTCAGAACATCGTCGGCAATATGTATCTCGGCAACCAGACTTCGGCACTTGGCCTCGCAGAGAAGTTTCTTTCAGACGCAAAAGCCAAAGCCGATGCCATTATTGATCCGTACTCCTTTGAAGGCAATGAGGATGATACGGACTGGGAAGTCATCGCAAAAACCGAGGAATATACCTACACAGGGCCTCATTGCTCCGGCTTTTCAGCCTGCGAAGATTGCGGTGATATATGCGAATGCGCCGCATGGGAGGCACAACGAGCCGCATTGATAGTAAATGACAAGAGGTATGCCAGTTTTTCGCACTATCTTGATAGTCACGATGCGGCTGAGGACATAGAAGGACAGTATTTTAGTTTATACATTGATGGCTCCCAGCACACGATAGTTGCAAATAGCCTTTCGCATCTTTGCGAAATAGCAACGGGACTAACTCAATCTGTTAAGAGTATCAAAAAGACTGTCGTTTCAATGTCCACTATTTTTGCCATGACATTCAGGTTTGATTTTACAACACATGATGGCAATAACATTACAGTTGACGCAGAAGAACACTGGCGATAAAAGTTAGGTAATTCAACCGTCAACCCTCAACCAGGGCACACAAATCATCGTGTGCCCTGGGCGCGTGGTGAGATAACATTGTGATGCCTCTCTCTTCGGAGAAAGGACCTCATCATGAGAACTAAAATCGTTAACGCGTTATCCATGTTCAAGGGAAGTAGCAAGATCATAGCCGTAGCTGTCCAGCAGTTGAAGTGACTGTCGAGTATAATTATTACAACCACATTCTCGCCGATAGCAAAACTGACATGGATTTCGTAGATTTTATATCAGACCTCGCGCGCCGCATGTAAGTTTCATATCGTCAACCAGGAGAGCGATCCATTCCGGGGGCTGAAACGACACACTTTCCAACACACCTTTACAATTAACCATTTGCCATCAGTAATGACAAGTGGATTTTTAACGGTGCTCTGTTAAACTTGTACCATGGTGACAAGCGAAAGTGGCATTGAGGTTTACCGGATTCACGTATGGATTCGTCAGATCAACCCTATGATCTGGCGCCGACTCTTGGTGCGCAGTGACAGTACTATCGCCGATCTGCATTACTCACTGCAGATTGCTTTTGGCTGGAGCGATGAGCATTTGAATCAATTTCACATTCATGGTCAGGACTATGGCGTTTACTACGATGGCGGCATAAGCTTCTCGACCGACCCTAATCAGGTTCGATTGTGTGATTTTGGTTTTCGCAATAACGAACGATTTCTCTACGAGTACGATTTTACCGACTGCTGGCGACATGAAGTGCGCGTCGAAGCCCGTTTACCTCTTGAAGACAAGCGCTTTTATCCCTGCTGCATTGGCGGTCAACGGCAGGCACCGCCGGAAGACTGTGGCGGTCCCTTGGCCTTCATGGCAAAAAGGGACAACGTTCCACTGCAAGTTCAGGATTTAATAGACGAAATCCGTGGCCATCTCGAAACCAACGATATAGAGGCCATTCGCGATTTGGTCGAGGACAGGGAGGAATTGCAAGAATGGCTAAACTTGGACAGTTTTGACCGCCGCACGGTCAACCGCCGGCTTAAACAGTACTCAGCCAACGACGAGGCTTGGATGTGGTGGCAGAAAGGAGCCGGCGATGAAGATCAGGATACAAGTAGTCATTGAAGCTGAGGCAGGCAACTCTGAAAGAATTGAGGAAATTGCGCGACTGGAACGCGGTTCACTGCGTTCAGAGGAATTGGGTCTGACGCTCGCGGAGGCCAAGACGCTGTTGCATGACATGCAAAAGACCGTAGTCACCGAACAGATAGAAGAATACGTCGCGCAATTTGAAATCTGCCCCCATTGCGGAGTAAAGCGACCCAGGAAGGGGCAACACTCTATCGTTTACCGAACTCTGTTCGGTAAACTGGAACTCATCAGTCCTCGTTTCTATGACTGTTCCTGTCAGAAGCAGGACCGGCATAGTTCAAGCCCTCTGGCCCAGTTGCTGACAACACATTGTGCTCCGGAGCTGCAATATCTG
>CAIYZD010000438.1 GCA_903930585.1 uncultured Geobacteraceae bacterium
CTATGGTGGTGATGAATTTATGGCTGTGCTTCCTGAGATTGAACTGCAGGAAGCTGTCAACATTGGTCAAAGAATCAGACAGATAGTTATGGAACAATCAGCTACAGATATACCCATTACGGTAAGTATTGGCATTACTATTAGCATTGAGAGTGACTCTCGTCCTGAAGACATGATCACGAGAGCTGACAAAGCGCTTTATCAGGCTAAAAGCAGCGGACGAAATCGTGTTGAAGCCCTGTGACTTACCGCGCTGGGTGTGTCAGTACTTCACCGGTGGTGGGAAATAATGTAATCAACTACCCCGCCGCAAGCGGTCGGGGTATGAGGGCAGATTGGACTACTGCCTCATCGCTATAGAGTCTTTCAAACCCATCGAGGCTTTGAAATACTCGGGGATCTCGTCCCGAGGGACGGGGAATATAACCCGGAGAGATTTAGCTGAAAATAAAAGTGCCAAAAAGCCAAATAGAGTGAAGCACCACCCCCTCTACCTCCAAAGCCCACAACGAATTCACTTAAATGCCACTCTTTGGCACTTGTCCGGGAAGCCCTCTGCACAACCCAGTGACGGCACAAAAACATTCAGGAAAATATTAGTCCGGACTACCGAAAGGTGATTATGCGTACCTTCATTGAGTTTGCTTGCAATCATTGAGATCATTGATTACACTATATGCAATAAATCATTATAGGCGGTATACTATGGCATCTATAACCATTAGAAATATTGATAGTGCGCTGAAGGAGCAACTCCGCGTACAGGCGGCTCAACACGGGCGCTCCATGGAAGCTGAGGCGAGAACAATCCTGGCATATACTCTGAACGCCTCTTCAAGTGAAGAAAACTTTGCTGTCTCGATAAATAAGATTTTCGCGCCGCTGCATTTGGAGTCTTTTACTGTTCCCCCGCGACAAAAGGCACGAAATCCTCCGGACTTCGGTGAATAGATATGAACTCTATTTTGCTCGATACCAATGTCTTGTCCGAACTAATGCATACATCCCCAGAGCAAGCAGTGATAGACTGGTTTGGGAGGCATTTAGACGACATTTTCTATATCAGCGCGATAACCCAGGCTGAAATCAGATACGGAATAGCTGTGTTACCGGCGGGGAAACGCCGCGATATGCTTGCCATATCCGCAGAAGTGATGTTTTCCCAAAGATTTGCAGGAAGATGCCTACCGTTCGATGAAAAATGTACTGCCAACTATGCAGCTGTTAGAGCAGATAGGCGCAGGGCAGGGCAGGAAGTATCTACTGAGGATGCCATGATAGCTGCGGTTGCTTTGTCCTATGGATTCTCACTTGCCACGAGAAACACGAAAGATTTTCTATACATAGAAGGATTGATTTTGCACAACCCATGGCAGGTATTATCAGTGCTATAAAAGTGGAGAGTTCTCTATGACCACAACAATCATCAGCGAAATAAAAGAGAATAGAAAAGCAGATCGGGCGATCAAAGCAGCCGTGCGGGAGTTTGGAGTGGAAGTAAAGGCTCTGGCCGATAACAGGCAGAATTTCGTGATGGGGAAGCTCCAGGCGGAGATTGAGCGGTTGAGGCCGATGGCGGATAGGTTGCTGCACGGAGAGAGGTAGCCACAGCCACAAAGACAGGCAGGAAAAAGCGGAATGAAGTGCGGGAGAGGCGCCAGGCGGAGGGTGGCCGGGCGGGGCCGAGGACGGAAAGACTGTTACACTGGAAGCAGTGCGGTCTTAAAAGAAATCTTGACTTAGTCCGCGTAAAATAATATTTTCATATGTACGTTAAATACGCACATATGTACGTGGAAGGAAAATATAGTGTTACAGCCTATCATCGGGTCGGTCATCGACGAAATGACCCTTATCTTTATCCTTATAAGAGAAACTGGTTACCTGAGAGAAATCGCAAGAGCTATGAATATTCCTGCAACGTCTCTTGTAAAACCATTAGAGACGTTGGAAGCAGGCAATGTCCTTTTCAGCAGAGCATATGGGCGAACAAGGGTCTATGCTTTTAACCCTCATTATCCTTTTTTGGCTGAATTAAAAGCGTTGCTTTCAAAAGCGTTCGAGTATTATCCGCCAGAAGTGAAAGAGATGCTGCAAATGAATCGCCGGCGGCCGCGCAGGAAAGGGAAACCGCTATGATTCCAATAAGAGATATGTCTGTTGGAGAGTTTGGGGCTTACGTCGCAACGCTGCTGAAACAGGCCGGGATTGATGTAACCCTGACCGGCGGCAGCTGCGTATCTATCTACACCCACAACAAATTCACGTCAAATGATCTTGATTTCATCAACAACGGCATTGTCGCTCACAGAATGATAGTTAAAGCCTTAACAAGCAATGGGTTTGAGGTCAAGGACCGCTACCTCAAGCACCCGGATGGAGATTTTTATGTCGAGTTTCCATCTGGCCCACTGATGGTAGGCGGCGAATACATTACCAAAACTGATACTATCGATTTTGCAACCGGCACACTTAAAATATTGACGCCTACTGATTGCGTAAAAGACAGGTTATCGCATTTTTTCTTTTGGAAAGACCATCAGGGGCTTGATCAGGCGGTTGCAGTAGCTAAGAGTAATGTAATCGATATAGATAAAATTTCTTTATGGGCTGAAAATGAGGGACTAACCGACGAGTTCGAGCGGATAAGACACTTGTTTTGATATTGCCAGACAGGCCAAGGAAAAGGGGAATATTTAAAAATATTCCTCAAGTTTTCAAGCGGAATGACAATAGAGTAGATATGCGATAGTTTATACATATGTGAGGGGGTGATCATATTTCATCGATAGGCAATGTTTCTGCAACCAATCCATTTGTTGACCCAGCGCTGTTAAATCGGAAGATTAAGCCCTTTGAGCCAGCGCCCGTTTCGCAGAGTAACATCGCAGCCAACAAAGCCGCTCCCGCCGCACAGCATGATATAGTCACGCTGTCGACGGAGGCTAAGAATATTGCTTCAAACAACGCTGTTGGCAACACCGCGCCTAATGCTCCAGGCAATGCTGGAGCTACAACTTTCAGCGCCTTTGGCTAATAGCCGAAACGTGGCGCTGAGAGGGAGGCAATTATGGGCACCAGCGCAATAGCTCTTGGTGGCGGGGGTGTGCAGTACCTACCATCGTATAGTGCAAGTACATCGGCAACTCATCGGAACAAGAATGGTTCTGCGTCAGCCACAAGCCCTGTAGCTGCATCAAAAGTTGTTGCAGCAGCAGAGAATGCAAAGAAGGCTACTGCACCAGTTAAGCCACAGCCCGCGGCCGGCAATTCGACAAGCAAACCTACTCGGGCCATGAGTCATATGGTAGTGTCATATAATCCGCAGGGAAAAGTGAGAATTAAGTACGAAGATAGTAATAACAACGTCATCTATCAGATCCCTCCGGAGATGGTTGCCAAGACGCAGGATTTGATGACAAATTCACAGACGGCCAATATTAAAGCGTGAAGGTGTAGAGGGTAGGGTATAGTTCAGAAGGCGTGGTGCGTAAGGCGCAGGTATGTAAGGCGTAGGGCGCAGAATTTGATGATAAAAGCCAAAGAAAAGGGGACACCGGGTTTATTCCTTGATGTCCCCTTCATTTTGACTTTTATTTATCCCAGGCAGCGGTTAGGTGTTGCATGCCAACGGCACAGAAAACCAGTGACACGTTAAAATCTTTTCGGGGAAAGAAAATTACTTATGCAGCACCCCCTTCAAGCAACTCCGCGCCACTGATCATAAATATCCAAAAAATCAACGCCTTCCTCCAACCCGTAAAAACCCCTCAGATCCCGGGCCGCCGGGAATGCCTCAACAATCGCCGTGGTCGCCGTATCACCGGCTTCGTCGGCATCCAGGATCAAATTCATCGTTAACTCCCCATCGGCAACTCGCCTATCGATCCCGGCTGCGAGCAGAGCATTAATGCCCTTCCGAAACAATCCGGCCGACGACAAGACCAGTATACCAACCCTTGCTCCATGCAGCTCCACCCACGCCAGCACATTGCCGACCCCTTCAAAAACATAAAGAGCGGTGATATCATCCGGAAGCACCAGCGCTACGTCAGCGCTGCCCGTCCAGGTAGCCCACGTCTTATTCTTTGTCGAATCCCTTATCTTGTCGCCTTTGCGATGGACAGACCCACCAATGGTGTAAAAACACAGATTTCTCTCAGAATCTAAGAACATATCAAGAGGTTCAGCTAACCAGGCCGGCGGTGTCGCCAGCTTCTTGTATTTGAGGTATCTGGACTCTGACAACGGCCTATCTGTCCGAGTAGGCGCAGGTTTGGCAACCTGCTCCAATAATGATTTTTCTTTCCCCGAAAGGTCTTCCGCCTTTGTTTTTGACCCACCACTACCAGAACTTTTGACATTGCTCACCAGCCGGATAGAACACCGCTTTGAGGGTGACCCATTCGGCGGCTCCAGCCAGTCCAGAGCCTCGTTAAATGTGAGGCCTTCGATTTTTGCACATAACGTGATTACATTCAGCGCCGGTTCGTCTCTACCTTTGTCTTTTGCCAGCTGCACCCCGTCTCTTGAGCGAAATATGGAAAGAGAAGGTGTCTTATCATCCCTCCAGGGCACGCAAAACACATCCGGCTTATCTGGTACCTGTAAATAATCTGTTATTTTCACACACTCTTTGATTCGGTCTGTTTTTAACTTGTAATTGTCGCAGATTGCTTTAAATTGCCCGGCAGTTTGTGAATTTCTCATGTGTTACCCCTTATTTAGTACTATTATTGTGTAGCATGAATTATAACTTGTGTCATTCACCACTCGGATGAACCACTTAAAGCGGCTAACAGATTCTGTTAATACATTATATAAAATGGGACAAAAACCATTCCGAGACTTAGGCCGTTGCCAAAATCAAGTCCAAATCTATCGACATCGCAACGAAATCCGATTCTAAAGTCATATCCGTAATCGCGGCGTTGGTTCAGAAAGCTGATTTGAATTTAATCCTGAACGTCATTGGTGTTAAATAGATATTACTACCACAATTATCTATGTTGTATGTCATTTTGTAATTGACATTTACAAACACGTGTGCTATTATGTATTATAGATGGTAAAAGGTGAGCTCTCACCTCCTCCCGATTGCGGGACACCTATAATTAATCAGTGCCACGGAGGGTAATCACATGCATGAAACACTCGATTTAAGCATTGATATTGGGTTCTCAAACATCAAAATTGTTGCCGGCATTAATGGCAGCATTTGCAGCAAAGTGTTTTCGTCAGCACTGGCGATTGCACCCCAGAGCAGCGATAACTCTGCAGTAACCGCAACTGAGACGTACCTTTTCGATGGTAAAATTTATCTCTGCGGTAAGCCAGCGATAAGTCCTCATGTGAGAGAGCAGATCAACTGCCGCAGCAACGACCATATAGTTAGATATGCCCCGGTCTACATCGCCGCAGCTGCCAGGAGCGCAAATGTAGCACTTCATGAAATCGGTGCCTTGTCCGTTGGGCTTCCGTTTGAGATGCACAGAACTTACAGCCAAGTGCTGAGGGAAATACTAACCGCTTTCACGGTTAATGGAGAGACCGTCACCCCGACCCAGGTCAATATCTTTTGTCAGGGTGCAGCAGCAGCATTTGCGGCCGGCGTCGAAGGCGAAATGCAGGGCAAAAACGGCTTATTGTTCGACATTGGCGGCAACACCATGATCGCAATCGCGGTCGCAAACGGTATCCCAGTCGCCCTCGGTTCGCAGCAATTCTCGAAACTTGGGATGTTAGCCGCTGCCGAGCAATTATCCCGGGCTCTCAGCAACGACACAAATTGCAGTTTGATCAAGGCTGCCGAGGTGATTAAAACCCGCCAGTATCAAGGGCAAAACGTGTCTGCCCACGTTGATAAAGCTTTGTCAAACCACGCTGAATCGATCGTTGCAATTCTGGAAGACACCTACGGCGGCCAGGTCAACGAATTGGACACGATACTGTTGTCCGGAGGCGGGGCGGACTGTATTTGTCCTTATCTTCCAGCAAAATGGTCGAATCGGATTAAAGTACAGACCGAACCTATAACAGCTAACGCGCGGGGCTACTTTTACCGTTCTCAAGGGCCAAGGGAAGCTTAGTGTTTGCATTTGTTTTCACCAGACTTTTCTTCATCCTTACCTAACGTCTGTATTGTAATAACTGACTATTTACAACCACTGAGCCCGCACGGCCTTAAATGATGCGGGTTTGGTTTTGTTTTGGCTCTACCGTCGTGCTGCTAACTTGGTATCTCTGTTGAAGTATTTACGGCGAATCGCCGACCAAGCTTTCTCTAACTAACGCTCTGCTTCCCATTCCTCAACTGATCTGCTGTTAATCCGCTCAGCCCTCGCTTAACCATTTTATTCTCTTATATATAAGATCATGAGTGTGTCCGGTTTTTTGGTCAATCTGGTTCTAACCAGATTTATAAACGATTAGCGGCTGAATACCCAAAAAGGAGAGCTCCTGGGTAGCCTGTTCGAATCCGACCGGTATTCCGATCTGATGGCGACCGATATTCCGGCAGGAAGCAGACCGCCAAACTGCCGCAACACTGGCAAAGGCTGCCAGTCACGGATTAATAATGTTCTGCGATCATGTGTTGGAATGGCGACGGTCAACAAGGCCAAAGAAAAGGGGAATCCGAGACATATCCTCTGATTCCCCTTCATAATGTCACTTTTCTTCACCTTCAAGCTCTGCACCAGACATGATCCCCTATTAAGTTGATGTGTTCGCATCCCATCAGCGTTTAGGTTCACCCCAGTGGACGCAGCAAAGGGTTCCCGCTTACGAATCGTGGGATTGGCATTGACTGTAGTTTTTCAATAATAGAGTGAGAGTGCTAATTCTCTCTAAGGCCGCGGAGTACAAGCAAAACAACATCAAAGTAGTAGCAAAATATAAGCGCACCGAAAATCCAACCAGGCGAACCAAAGCAGTAGTTCAATCAGGCTAAGCAGCAATCGAATCGGTGGTGAAAAAGCGGAATGAAGTGAGGGAAGAGCGCCAGGCGGAGGTTGGCCTTTTAGTGCGGGAAGGAGTGAGATATGCACGGCAGAAAGGGAGCGTGTGCTTGAAGGGAATATTGACTTAGGCCGTTCCAAATTATATTTATACATGTTCGTTAAATACGCACATATGTACGCGGAAGGAAAATATAGTGCCGCAGCCTGTCGTCAAATATTCGGATGAAGAATTGATTGATCTGGTCAAAGCAGAAGGGACCCTTTCCGATTGGAGAAAAGCCGCGGCCATCACTGCCACTGAAGTTGAAGAAAGCGTTGCTTCAGATCCAGACGAAGACGATATGACTATGAGCTGGAATGACGCCACGAGCGAGCTGTCACAACACAGGCAAAAGCCGCCAGTCGCGGATTAATCGTATGAACGAACTTGCATCCCTATTCCAATCGCTCGAAGTAGCCCGACAAAGGCTACGATTCCGTATGTGTACTCAACTCTCAGTTTAGTCCGTCTTCCCTGATAAATCTTCTAACGGCGCTCTTCTCTGTGCTCTTCCCCCATGCCTCCTTTTCTCTCTTCCCTTTTTTCTTCTTTTCTCACTTCAGGTCTATGATATTCGCCTCGGTAATCTTTTTCATGCCGGTGTTTGACCAATTCTGCTTCTCTATGTTTGCGGTATTCTACATAGCTGTGTCTCGTCATAAGTGCAGGAAGTCTGTTTACAGGTGTATAGACCCACTGTGCGCCATAATGGTCAGCCTGATACCAAATGCCGTTGTTGAAGTAGAAATACTTGCGGCCAACATAGATCAGGTCGTAGGCTACCCCAGCAGCAACATAGTATCCAAGATCCGGAACATACACAAACTGTGGTGGTTGTGGTGGTAGCTCAACCTGTACTGGGGGTGGCGGTGTCTGGACTTGTTCCACCGGAATTCCTATATCGATGTTAACATTGAAACCAGCATTGCAAAGTGTGGCGGTGCTGACAGACAGAAGTGCTGCAAAAACAAAACGGGCTAAACGTTGATGGTTAAATTTCATTCGGATTCCTCTTCTTGAATTTAAGTGCTCTAATACTGTTGCTGCCGTTCGGTGAGCATTGTTATCTTTAAGTCGCACAATCGGAATTCTTCATATAGTGATCTTCGTTGTATTTCCTATGAATGTAGTGATTGCTGTGAAAAAACTGATAACAATCAGCAACAGCAAAATACAGAGTATAACGGAGGTGGTGATTACCCACTTATTAACACCACCAGTTTCCTGAAGAGCAACATGAAAATTATGTTGTGGTTGTATTGACCGAAGATCGTAAATATTCTTTTTTACATGCTCATAGTAAAGATGGTTGCCTATGGCTCCGATGATTATATGAACAAACAAGTTTAAACCGGGGATACAAGAGAAAATAAACGTGACCAGTGCCTGAATGTACATTTTCCTGTACAGCATCCAGAAAGAACCAAAACCAAAAGCATACCAGTTCCACGTCAGGCAGAATCTGTCTCTACCAGAATACGTAAAATCTGAGAACTTATGGATATAGTATCCTACATTCATTCCAACGAATTCACTTATTTCAGAACGAGTAATGGTACCTAAATTTATAGTATTTGTAGCATTAAGTATCGAACCACAATGACGGCAAATTAGTGCTCCGTCCTGTATCGACTCTTTACAAAATGGGCAGGCCATCAAATATACCAATTCCCTGAGATCTTCAATTATTTCCAAAACATATCAGCGTTGTACCCATTTACCTGTCTTTTGAATGGTATGTGGGTTCTGTCCAGTTTGTGCCGGATCTGGTTGATTATTAACAATGTGCTCAGTTTTGATTAAGCGTTCACGTTGGAATCCTTGCTTTTCAATATTACTGGCGATACCAGCAAAGATCTCATCACTAATTACAGGTGAACGTGAAATAATCCAGAGGTTTTTTCTGTCTGCCGTACATATAACTGAATACTCGTACTCTTTGCCTTGGTCGATGAATACATATTCTTTACTGAATGGCCAAAAATAGGATACTTTCAATCGGGCATTACCAGATTTGTCTATTACCCACCCACGGCCATCTGCATGATGTAATTTACCTTCCTTCTTGTCACGACAACTGTTTAGAATGTCAATTTCACCATCATTTCTTAAGGAAAACCTTACTATGCTGTCTTGGCAGCCATCCTGGTACTTGTTGGAAAAATGAGCTATTTCGTACCACAAACCAACATAACTATTGAGATCAACATGTTGCACAGGTTGAAGTGGAGGCATTCCTGACGAAGCCGCAACTACTTGGCATAACCCATATGGATTGACCCGACCTGCAAGGTCGGCTCAATCCAATGTTCAAGAAGCCCGGCCGATTGGCATGGAATTTCATATATAGGGTAATGGTTCGATATCTGTTGGGGGTGACACGGCTTACGATGGCACCTTCCTC
>CAIYZD010000439.1 GCA_903930585.1 uncultured Geobacteraceae bacterium
TATGGCCTTAACTCTAATTGACTATAATGATCTCGCTATTACTTATTCAATTCCGGCTGAAGAAGTGGAATCAATTACGTCTGCCGTCATTGGAGATTCGCTTACTCAAGCTTTTGGGTCGCTTGTGCTGATTGAGAATGGTCAGGCGTATATTTATTCGCAGCATGGTGTTCGTGAAATTCTTCCAGAAGAAATCAAAAGCAACATCAAACGAATGATTAATCATCAAGTCGAAGCTGTTCTTGATGCTGTGATGTCGCAACGTCAATTGTCTTCGCTTATTCGCCATGAGAATCAAATTGTCTGGGGTACGGCCACGTGGAGAAAAGGCTACCTGGTTATTGATATTGAGGGTGTTCCGGCTGTGGGGTTTTGCAAGCTGGAAGCAGTGGCAGAGAAAGAGAGATTGCCTTATAATCCTTTACTCTCGGGGAAAAGAGCTTACTACGTTTGCAAGGCATGCCGGTCGAAAAGCGTAGCTGGTGGAAAACAGGATGATGACCGCAAGTTGCCGCTGGCCGGCGATAAAACTATTCAACCGAAATCCGGACAGTTGATCCTGAATCGGACATCAGACAAGCTGCCAAAACTTCTCATTGAATCGTTGGCATGGGAAGATGGGGTCAATACTGAGGTGACTGTTGAACGGCGGATACCCGGGGCGTATTCGAAAATATCCTTGAGCGAGAAAGTTCCGGGATCGGTGTTGTTTGCGGCTATGAAAGAACTTAACGAAAAAATAATCGTTAAGCCAGTGGAGAGAGCGGAACGAACTCACCAAAATCGAACTGGGATTTAGTTTTTGATATGAATCAAGCTTGAATGGAGAAAGCGGAGTAGAGTGCTTGTTGTTCTTCGGTTGTAACAGGACTGGATGGAATACGCTTTACCGGAGTTTGTGAATAGGCTTGTGGGGAAGATAACGACACATCATCAGACGCTGCAGAACTGGAATCAAGCATTGCCCTGAACGCCGAAGAACTATTGTTATGAATGTTTTGCGTTTTATGCGCCTGATATGCAACAGCAAGCGGCGATGGTGGTTTTATGTTCACGTATTAACCTCAGCAACATCGATTACGCTTTAGCCTCAACTTTCACAGAGTGCAGTTTTGCTGAAGCGTTCGTTATACCGTTGGGCTCTTTCAACAGTTGCTTTTGGAAATCCTGCGAAACTTTAGAGCCGTTTGTTTAAATTCACCCATACGCGTATCAGGCGCCAATACCTGTCATGTAATTCACATAGAGAGGTTTCTGCACCTGCATTGGTGGTGACACAATTTTGCCGGAAACTGTTTTTGCAGCCTTCATTAGTATGGCTTTGTATTCCACCCACAAGCCAAACACCAGGATTACTGCTCCACTCAAAATAATAGGCTCCATATTTCCTCCAATTAAAGTAAAAACATTGCCTCAACCCTGGATAGAAACGACAAGTTCTACGTCAGCTTATTGACATTCTGTCAAAATAACGGCCCCTTGGGATATAGAGTAACTGAAAAAACACTCTATGAGAGACAAAATACAATACGATAGGGCCGGTGCAAGAATGTCTCCAATACGTACCATTTGTACAACATTTGAAATAGCTGGTTACATAAGCCTTTTCTCGTTTAGAGTGTAGATCCCCTGTGATATTTTTCACGTAAATCTTGCATAAGGAGTTAAGCACGCAATGAAGATAAGGCCCATGGTATTTATTTGTGCAGCGTTTGTACTGTTTGTAATCGCAGGATGCGGTGACGGCTCACCGCTTGCACCGCTTAATTTGGTTGTTACTTCTACGTCACCAATTATGATGAAATGGGATGGCAGCTTATCGGCCAGCAGCTACAATGTTTATCGTGGCACAGTATCTGGTGGCATATCTACAAAGCTGCTTCTTGTACCAAATAGCCTGAATGGCAGTGCAAGCTTACTTACGACTTATACGGATTTGCTAACCACTGTAGGCGTCACTTATTATTACCAGGTGACGGAAGTTAATGGAGATAAAGAGTCAGGTGGATCAAATGAAGTAAGCGCCACGACCACGCCGTAAAAAAGATTAAAACGCACTCGGCTTACATTTTCTGTTTATCGGCAGCTCACTACTAACTTTATATTCAAAGGGTGAGCATTCTCCTATGGATAGCTGATTCAGGCATGCAGGCACCATGTTTATGTTCTAACAATAAAGGCATGAATTCTGGATAGATTAAAATCAAAATCCGGTTGGAACTTGAATGAATAGGATGTAGTCTCTGAAGACTACGCTGAGAAGTGGAAACAATGTGCAAACGATAAAAATCATCGATCCGTTGAAGCGCTGCTACATACTCACTGCTGCCATCCTGCTACTCGGCTTCGGGGCTGCCATAGCAATTTATCTGACCGCCGGAGAATCCCCGGCTGATCCGTTTGCAGAGTTTGAGAATTCGAAGAAATATGCCTATGAACTGGAACGTATTGGGGGAAAAGCGGCGGTCGCCGCAGACTGCCTTAACAAATGGTTCGTCGGATTATGGCAGGGGGAAACACTGGCGTATACTGTTGCAGTCATTACGATCATAATCGCAGCCGGGTATTATTTCGTCGCCACCAGCCTCGCGGAAGAAGCCCTGAGTAACAATTCGGAAAGCGCACCTGTACACTCTTAAGGAGAATAAGCTGTCGGGCCATTTATTTTAACGTAGTACGGGATTCACTGCAAATGCGGTCGGGAAAAGCTGGAATTATTGGCA
>CAIYZD010000440.1 GCA_903930585.1 uncultured Geobacteraceae bacterium
AAATAATACCCTTTACATCAATTATAAAGCTGAGATTCAGTTGTTGCATCACTTGCTGGTTGTTCCAATGTCCCCCAAGAAGAGTTGGATGCTAAAATTCAAAAGTGTACCGAAGCTGGTATGGAATACACCTATATGAAGGACTTTAGAGGCAAACCTATTGATGTTACTTGTGTAAGAAGGCATGATAACGAGAAGTAGCGCCAAGTTAGGGATTAAATGGCTTGTGTATTACAATAGCTTCTTGTATATAGAACAGTGTTACTCCCATTGTAGCCCCGTATCCTGACTGCCATCAGATGCGGGGCTTATTGCTTCTTACTGAAATAATTTTAAATAGTATATGAGGTCTGCGTTTCATTACATACATTTAAGCAATCAGTTTAATTGGATAATAAGAACAAGTCTCAAAATAGTAATATAGTGTAGGGATAGTTGGATGTCATTTTTTATAAATCAGATTAGCTAATTATTCATCTTTTCCGGGGTAAGTGAGGTTACAATGGGAGCCAACAAACCCAAAAAGCTGTTAACATCAGTCGAAATGCGCTGCAAAGCGGAAGAGCTGTTGCAGGTAAAAACGGCGAAATCGCCTTTACCCCGGACGAATGAAGAGACTCAGAGATTAGTCCATGAACTCGAAGTCCACCAGATCGAGCTGGAAATGCAGAATGAAGAGCTCCGCCAAGCAATTGACGAGAGGGATATCATCCTGGAAAAATACAGTGACCTCTATGAATTCGCTCCAGCTGGATACTTTAATCTTGACCGTGTTGGCGTCATCCATGCGGTCAATCTAACCGGAGCTACATTCCTGGGAATCGAGCGAAGCTTGTTGGCTAATAAGCGTCTTGACGCTTTTATTTCCAGCAAAACGCGACGAGCATTCCATGATTTTTTGGAAAAAGTATTTACGGGCGATGCCAAAGAAACATGTGAAGTTGAATTCGTAACCAGAAATCATTCACCCCTCTATGTGCAAATTGATGCGGCAGTCACCGAATCAAGAAAGAATTGCCGTGCCGTAATAACTGATATTACTTTGCGCAAACAGGCCGAAAAAGATCTTTATAAGACCACTCAGAGATTGAAAACTTTGATGGAGGCGGTGCCGGTCGGCATCAGTTTCTCTGACGATATCACCTGCCAACAAATCACCGGTAATCTTGCCGTACTCAAACAGTTCAAAATTTCATCTGAAGATAACCTGTCTGCATCCGCCCTCGACCCTGATGCACCAGGCCGTAACGTAAGGTTTCTCCTGAAAGGGCGCGAGTTATCTGACACCAAACTCCCATTACAACGAGCGGTTTCTGAAAACAAAGTTATCCCGCCAATGGAACTTGAAATAGTGATGCCCTCTGGCAAACGCTGGATTGCCGAAGCCTCCGGTGCACCGGTGAGAGATGCACAAGGCAATGTCATCTGTGGAGTTGCAGTGACAATAGATATCACTGAAAACAAGAGGGTCCAGGAGTCACTGCGAGAGAGCGAAGAGAGTTTCCGCAAAATATTCGAACACGCAGCTTCAGGAATTGCCATTGCCGAATGCGAGGGCCGATTTGTGCGCTGCAATGCAGCGTATTGCGAACTTACAGGCTACCGTTATGAAGAATTGGCCGAGATGGAGTTCTCTTCGCTAATTCATCCGGATGATCACGAGCGAAATATGATCCTCATTCGACAATTGCTGGGCGGAGAAATCCCATCATTTAAAATTGAGAACCGTTACGTCCATAAAACCGGTAGACATGTTTGGGTCCATAAATATGTTTCCCTCCTTAACGATGACCATGGTAGGCCGAAGCACATCATCGCGCTGGTTACTGACATTACCGAGCGAATTCAAGCCGAGGAATCGTTGCACCAAAAGTCGGAGAATGCGCTGCTCTTGAGTGAGAAAGAATTCCGCTCTTTGGCGGAGGCCATGCCACAGATTGTCTGGGCTACCCTACCAGATGGCAAGAACATCTATTTCAATCAACAATGGATTGACTACACGGGTCTAACAATTGAGGAAAGTTCCGGCCATGGCTGGAATACCCCCTTCCACCCGGATGACAGGCAGCGGGCCTGGGATGCCTGGCAGCAGGCGGTGCAAAATCACGAACGCTACTCGTTGGAATGCCGACTGCGGCGTTTCGATGGAGTTTATCGGTGGTGGTTAATCCGTGGTGAGCCGATGCGCGACTCGAACGGAGAGATTCTGAAATGGTTTGGCACATGCACTGACATCGAAGATCTAAAACATGCCGAAGCAGAGTTGCAAAAGGGCAATGATCTCCTTGAACAGCGCGTGACCGAACGTACGTTGGAGTTGCTTGATAGCGAGCAACAGTTCGGAGTGCTGATTCAGAACCTACAATCAGCGGTGGCGCTGATTAATGAGGCCGGCGAGTTCACGATCGTAAATAAATCTTTTCTTCGGATATTCGAGCTGGACGACTATTCTTCTATCAAGAATGTCAATGACCGTAACTGGAGCCAGTGGCAGGTTTTTGACGAAAATGGCTCGTTACTGGATGTTGATGAGCATCCAGTCCGCAAAGCAGCACTTACTGGCATGCCGGTACGGGACAAACTCATCGCTGTGAAGGCGCCTGCAAGCCAAAATATTAAGTGGCTACTGTTGAGCGCTGAGCCCCTTATGGATGCTCAAGGTCACATCCACCGCTTGATATGTACCTATCACAACTTCACTGAACGCAAACTGGCCGAGGAGGAGTTGCGTGAGAGCGAAGAGCGTTACCGTACATTGTTCGAGACGATGAATGAGGGATTCTCTATTAACGAAATCATTCCGGATGATGCTGGAAACCCTGTTGATTTACGCTATTTATCGGTCAACCCCGCGTTCGAGCGCCACACAGGGTTAAAGGCTGAGGACGTAGTCGGCAGGACCGCACGCGAATTATTTCCTAAAACTGAGCCAGTTTGGTTCGAACGGTACGGAAAGGTGGCCTTGACAGGTGAACCGATACATTTCGAGGAACAGTTTGCCCCTTTAAATAAGTGGTATGACGTCAGCGCATACCAAACGGGGCCTGGACGTTTCGCCATGGTGTTTTGCGACATCACGGAGCACAGGCTGGCGGAAAAGTCGCTGAAGGAGAGCGAGGAACAGTTACGCTCACTGGCCGATTCCATTCCTAACCTCGCATGGTGGGCAAACAGTGACGGCTACATTACGTGGTACAACCGCCGCTGGTACGAGTATACCGGAACAACACCGGAAGAGATGGAGGGTTGGGGTTGGCAGAGTGTTCACGACCCGTCAGCTCTTCCGCGAGTTATGGAGCAGTGGCTGAAGTCGATCACCACAGGACTGTCGTTTGATATGGTTTTTCCGCTGCGCGGGAGCGATGGAGTATACCGCACATTTCTGACGAGAAGTTTTCCAATGAAGGACTCAAGAGGAAATGTCATCAGATGGTTCGGCACCAACACCGACATCTCGGCGCTGAAGGATGTCGAGGAAAAGCTGAAGGAGAGTTTGGAGCGTCACCGCCTGCTCGCTGAAACAATGTTGCAAGGGGTTGTCCATCAGGATGCCAACGGCAAGATTATCTCGATGAACCCTGCCGCCGAACTAATCCTTGGCAAAACCCGCGATCAATTCATTGGGAACACTTCGGATCAAGAAGAACATGACTGCATTCGGGAAACCGGCGAAGCTTTTCCAGGTACAGAGCACCCTTCCATGGTGGCTTTGCGCACTGGACAGTCAGTGCGTGGCGTTATTATGGGTATATTTAACCCACAACTTGATGAGTACCGCTGGATCAGCATTGATGCAGTGCCGGTGTTTCGCTCCGGAGAGGCGGTCCCCTCCGAGGTATATGCGATATTTGGAGACATTACCGAGCGAAGGTACGCACTTGAAGCACTGAAAGATAGCGAGGATAGACTTCAATTCGCATTGGAAACGATCCATACCGGCGCATGGGACCTTAATCTTGGTGATCATTCCTCCTTCAGGTCAATCGAACATGACAACATGTTTGGATATCCTGATTTGCTCCCGGAATGGACCTACGAGATGTTTCTCGAACATGTGGTGCCGGAAGACCGGGAAACGGTGAACAACAAGTTTCTGCGAGCAATGGAAAGTCAGAGAGATTGGGATTTTGAATGCCGTATCCGCCGTGCTGATGGAGAACTTCGCTGGATCTGGGCTGCCGGACGACATCGAAACGACAACAGCGGCGTCCCATGCCGATTAGCGGGTATAGTTCAGGACATCACTGAGCGAAAACAGGCTGAAGATGAGCTGCTGGAGCTTCACACTGAACTTGAAAATCGGGTAAAAGAGCGGACCGCCGAACTGGCAACATCAATAGAGAATCTTCAGAAAGAAATTGCGGAACGGGCAATAGCGGAACAAAGTCTTTTCCGTGTAAACCGGCTCTATGCAGTACTGAGTGAAACGAATCAATCCATTGTTAAAATCACCAACCGCACCGTATTGTTCAGTGAATTTTGCCGTATTGCCGTAGAGCATGGAGGATTTCTTCTTGCCTGGGTGGGTTTAGTCGATGAAGAGAGCAGCGAAGTGCGTCGAATCGCGGTATACGGAAAATCTGCATATTTGGATGATATCCGTTTAACGGCGGCAGAAGAACCAGAAGGAGAAGGCCCTACGGGATTCACCATTCGCAATGGGACATACTGCATTTGTAATGATTTCCAGAACGATCCTTGTACCCGCCCCTGGCATGAACGGGGGAAAGTATATGGCATTAATTCATCTGCTGGCGTTGCTCTGAAAGAGGGGAACCGGGTTATAGGCGTTCTTACGCTCTATTCCGGAGAGAAAAATTATTTTGACAAGCAACAAGTTGAATTATTGCAGCAAATGGGTATGGATATATCATATGCACTCGATAATTTAAATCGAGAAGAATACCGCAAAGATGCGGAGCAGGCACTGTATCTGGAGGCAACCGAACGCTTGAAAACCGTAGAGGCCCTCAGGGAAAAGGAAAAGATGCTCATTCAGCAAAATCGTCAGGCAGCTATGGGCGAGATGATTGGCAATATCGCCCACCAATGGCTACAACCTCTGAATACTCTGGGGCTTTATACGCAGAAACTCGGTATATTTTACGGTTCGCCCAGCTTCAATAAAGAGTTTCTTGACAATTCCATTGCCAAATCTATGGATATTATCATGCATATGTCCAAAACAATTGACGATTTCAGAAACTACTTTAAACCGGAAAAGGAAAAAGCTGATTTTTACGTGATTGGGGCGATAAAAAGTGCCTTATCCCTTCTGGAAGGCAATTTCAATAATCCGAAGATCACTATTGATTTTGTAGAACATGACCATCCCGTCATCAATGGTTACCAGAATGAGTTCGCACAAGTATTTCTGAACATTATGAACAATGCCAGAGACGCTATGATTGAACGGGGAATTGCTGATGGAAGGATAATAATAAAAATTTACAGTGAAAATAATTGCGCTGTTGTTACTGTAGCTGACAATGCCGGGGGTATACCTGATGAGGTTATTAACAAGGTATTTGACCCCTACTTTACCACCAAAGGTCCGCAAGTTGGAACAGGGATTGGGCTATTCATGTCAAAAACTATTATAGAGAAGAATATGGGAGGAAGACTAACTGTGTACAACACTGATGTCGGTGCTGAATTCAGAATAGTGGTGTAACATGAAACTCAAAACTAACACTACTCAATCGCTTTCAATCTGGTTGTAGAAAAATGGTTGGATTCAACTACGTAATCGTTGAACCCGTAGATTTATCTGAATTGTGTGGAGCTATTGAACAGAGCATTGGTGAGATTGAGGGTTGTGGTCAGTGGGACGAAAAATATATAGCTTATTTGCCGACCACTGAATGCTAACTTATTATCAATAGTTGGCATTGGTGATTGGCACCCCACCCCACATCCAAACGTTTCACTGATAGGGGGTCTGCGCCCAAAGCCCAGATTATTTCCTTTTTGGGGTTGTAAGCCGGAACCCCAGAACGATTCAACGTAGCATATTACCAGCTTCAATGAGACAGAAAACCGCCCCCTGTCGGAAAACATATTCGA
>CAIYZD010000441.1 GCA_903930585.1 uncultured Geobacteraceae bacterium
ATCTCACCCAGGGTGTGCAGGGTACCCAGATGCTCGGGGCCGATGACCGGTGAACCGGGAAGGCGCTCCTGGAGTGCCGACAAAATTTCGACCCGTTTGATGGAATCGATGCCGAGGTCGGAGTCGAGCCCCATCTCCATCTCCAGCATCTCCACCGGGTAGCCGGTCTTCTCGCTGACTACCGCCAGCAAAGTCTCGTCGATAAGCCGTAAGTTTGCAGAATTTATGACAGTGACGGCGGGTAGTGCGGGTAGCGCTCCCCCCAGATGCCGGGCGATCTCACCCAGGGTGTGCAAAGTACCCAGATGCTCGGGGCCGATGACCGGTGAACCGGGAAGACGTTCCTGGAGCGCCGACAGAATTTCGACCCGTTTGATGGAATCGATGCCGAGGTCGGAGTCGAGCCCCATCTCCATCTCCAGCATTTCCACCGGGTAGCCGGTCTTCTCGCTTACCACCGCCAGCAACGTCTCGGCAACATGATCTGATACCGGTCGAGTTGCCGGAGCAGCCGGTACGGCAGGTTTCACCGCTGGCGTAACGACCGGGGCAACCGGGGCTGTTGAGGTTACCGGATATACTATGGGCGAAGGAGAAGCTCCTCCCTGAAGAATCCGCTGTTGTTGTTCCAGTAACATTTGAATGGTCTTGGCAGCGGTATCCTGTCCTTCCAGAAAACGTCGATGAAGCTGGGCGGTCTCGTCCTGAATACGCGCAAGAGCTGACATCCCTTCCCTGGTTACCTTCAGTGACTCGGCCAGGACGTCACAAGATATGGCAGGTTGAACCGTCACTGGTGCCGACGGCGGTGAAGCCGCAGCGGCGGACGAAAAAGTTGACATGGGTACAGCTGCCGTTACGGCCGGACGGGGAGGAGTTGCGGGGCGCTTTGTCTTCGATTTGACATAATTCGCGCCGCTCAAATTTATGATCAGTGCCGGTTTTTTTGCAGTGGTCTGCGGAGTGGGGATATACCCTTCGTCCCATCCGTTTAGCAAAATGTCATAGCCAAGCACGGCCAACTGCGCCAGGCAGCGTGCCAGATCGGTAATTCCGGACCGCCTGCCGCCGGACGCATCAACTGCGACAGCGGTGTGTGGGCGACCGGCAAGTATGGCGGAAACAAGGCCGCTAAGACGCCCCCCCGGACCTATCTCGACAAAGGTGCGAACCCCGGCGGAATACATGGCTTCGATTTCGGCAACAAATTCGACCGGACGGGCAAGTTGACCTGCAATCAGTGCTGCCGCTCCGACCGGTTCTACCGGGTACTCTGCCGCAGTGCTGTTCGCATAGACCGGAAGCGACCCGGTCGTAATGGTAATACCGGACAGAGCGGCCAGCAGCGGGGCAGAGGCGTCGGCAACCAGTGGACTGTGAAATGCCGCGGCAACAGTCAGACGTTTGCTGGAAAGTTTACGTGAAGCACAGGCATCGGCGGCGCGGAAAATTTCGGCGCTGCTGCCGGACAGGACAGACTGATTCGGCGCATTTCGGTTGGCTATGACCAGATCGAGAGCTTCATCGCTGATGAGCTGCTGTACATCGGCCAATGGCGCGGATACGGCCAGCATGGTACCCCGGTCGCCGTCTCCGGCAGCCATCAGTTGACCACGCAGGCGGGACAGGGCATGGAAGGAAGTTTCGTCGAGCCGACCGGCGGCACAGAGAGCGGAAAGTTCACCGTAGCTATGACCGGCCGCGGCATCCGGCGCAAAGCCGAACGATTCCAGTATCCGCAGGGCGCCAAGGCTGACCGCACCGATGGCGGGCTGAGCGACATCCGTGGCGCGCAGGGCTGCCTCCACTGCTTCCCGCTCAGTGTCACTGAACGGGGAAGGAGGGTAGATCAGGTCGGACAGGCTGCTGCCGGTAGCCGTACCAAACTCCCGGTCCGCAGCGTCAAGACATGCCAGCATGGCGGGGAAACTACAGGCGAGATCGCGCAGCATCCCGGTGTACTGGGCCCCCTGGCCGGGAAACAGCATGCCGACCTTGCCCGGTGCGGCGCCGGTTGCATACCATGCGCCGTCAGGCGTATTCCAGGAAGTGGCCGGTTGTTTGCGGAGCATGGACAACGCATTATTGCAGAGCGATTTCAGTTCAGTTTTGCCCTGTTCAACGACCAGAGCCAATCGGCAGGGAGCGTTCACATCAAAGGATGAACGGAGCTCCGCTCCCATTGACCGGATTTCTTTCCAGGAGTGTGTATCGGCAACTCCGGCAACCTTCCGTTCCAAAACAGTCGAATCTGCTGCGGAGAACGGAAGTATCTGGACGGTGCCGTCCCAGTCCGCCACGGTGGCGGCGGGAGTATATTCTTCAAGTACCACATGAAAGTTTGAACCGCCAAAACCGAGTGCGCTGACCGCAGCCCGGCGTGGCAGCCCGTTTCGGGAGAGCCAGGGGCGCTTGTGACTGGTGAGGTAGAACGGTGACTGACCGTCCGAAACTTCGCGCAGTGGCTGCTTAACTTTGATGGTGGGGGGGATAACTTTGTGATGCAGCGCCAGGACCGCCTTGATCATTCCGGCTGCACCGGCGGCCGCCTTGGTATGACCGATCTGAGACTTGACCGAACCGAGGGCGCACCATGGCTTCACTGCGGTACCGTAGATATCGCGCAGTGCCGATACTTCCACCGCATCACCGACTTTGGTGCCGGTGCCGTGGGCTTCCACCATGCCGATACTGTCGGGAGAAACACCGGCGCGATGATAGGCATCCTTGATGGCTTTCTTCTGGCCTGACGCGCTGGGGGTGTAGATTGCCTCGCCCTTACCGTCGCTGGAGGAGCCGACACCTCGAATTACCGCATAAATCCGGTCGCCGTCACGTTCCGCGTCGGCAAGCCGCTTGATTACCATGATGCCAAGTCCTTCACCCAGGATGGTGCCGTCACCGGATGCGTCGAACGGCTTGATATCGCCGCTTGGTGACAGCGCCGGTGTTTTGCTGAAGCACATATACATGAAGATGTCGTTGAAGGTGTCGATACCACCGGTAACAACCATATCGGACTTGCCCGTTGCCAGTTCCATTGAGGCCAGATGCAAGGCGCTGAGCGAACTGGCGCAGGCGGCGTCCACTACGCAGTTGGTACCTCCCAGGTCGAACTGTTTGCTGATCCGGCCGGCAACCACGTTACCGAGTAAACCGGGAAAGGAATTTTCCTGCCACGAGACATAAGAATCGGAGATACGCTGGACAACGTCTTCAGCTGTTGTGTCATCCACACCGGCGTCTTTCAGCGCCGAGCGCCAATGGGGGTGCCCGAGACGTGCAGCCAGCGGGATAACCAGTTCGAGCGTGCCGGTAACGCCCAGAATGACGCTGACCCGGTCACGGTCGTAGGTGCGGTCGGCGCCATAACCGGCGTCTTTCAATGCCTGACCGGTTGCCACCAGTCCCAGCAACTGCGAGCTGTCAATCGCTTCCAGGGTTGCAGGAGGGATATTGTATTCCATCGGGTTGAACGGAACGTCTGACAGAAATCCTCCCCGGCGACCGTAGGTCATATCGGGTGCCTTGGGATCCTGATTGTGGTAATCCGCCACGCGCCAGTGGGTCGCCGGAATGTCGCTGATAGCGTCGATCCCTTCGCGAATATTAGCCCAGTAGGTGTTGCTGTCTTCGGCACGGGGAAAGAGGCAGCCGATTCCTATGATGGCCAGCGGTGGAGCGTTGGGTGTAGCGGTCCGATTGGCATTGTCCTGTGTCACGCGAGGTACTCCTTGATGTGTATGTCTTCAAGCGGTGCAATACAAAAATCAGCGGGAAGCTGTATATTCTGATACCTGAGGATGTTGGCGCGAGTGAGAAGAGCCGCTCCAAACAGAAGATTACGGGCAACCGTCGCCACCCGGCGCTGTTCAGGAGACGCCAGAAAACTGCCGGCAGCCCATTCATTAAAAGCTCCCATGGCCGGTCCGCACCAGACCTGATAGTCCATCGTGCGGGTCGTAGCGCCTTCCTTGGCCCAGTGGGCGGCCTGTCCGAGATACCAGCGAAACACAAGCGCCATGAGGTGTTTCGGATCCCGCTCCGCACGCTCCACCTGACGTGGGTCGCGTTGCAGGAAAAAGGCCCTGGTATCGCGCCAGATATCGCTAAGGGGAGCAAGGAATAACGTTTTTTCCAGTTTTTCCCGCTCAGGAGCGGGAATGCTTTCCAGTCCGTCATGACTGCGATACATGTCGTACAGTTTGGCAGCCCGCATCGGGAACATGGTGCCACGCTTCAGCACCTGAACCGTGACTCCCATTTCAAACATGTCCGCAGCCGGCGCCATAATCACATCGGCCTGGCGGGTATCCGCCAGCATCCTGCGTACCGTATCCGACGTTCCGGATTCAATGCAGGCCTGATTGACGGAGCCGGTCATTATATAGGCGGCCCCCATGGCAAATGCGGCGGCAGCGGCGGCGGGGGTGGCGATTCCTCCCGCCAGTCCGACTCGCAACTTGACAGCATACCCGAATTTTTGTTCCATTCGGACGGCAAGAGACGCGATGGTCGGGAACAGGGCTATGGCCGGGCGATTGTCGGTGTGCCCCCCCGAATCCGCTTCGGCGGTAACTTCCTGCGCCATCGGTATCCGGGCTGCCAACTCCGCCTGCTCGGCAGTGATGGCACCTTCATCCAGGAGCTGTCGCAGGAGTTTTTCCGGCGGCGGCGAGAAGAATTTTTCGGCCAACTCTTCCCTCGATACCTTGGCAATGATCCGGTTCGGGGCAATGATCGCCCCCCCTGCGCTCCGATGGATGCCGCAGGTACGATACCGGACCAGCGGCAGCGTCAGGGCCAGGAACGCGGACGCCTCTACCAGGCGAACGTTCCTGCGGATGTACAGATCGGAAAGAGCCGCCTCCAGATCCGGTTCCTGAGGTGAGTGTATCAGGTTAAAGCCAGAGGGGAAATCTGCGCCCGACAGCCTGTTCACGGCTTCTTCAACCGCGGCAAACGACAAACCGGCAGCCCCGAAAAAACCGAGCATTCCGGCACGACCCAACTCCTCTGCCATGGCAACGGAACTGATCCCCTTGGCCATGGAACCACCAAGATAGGGGTAACGAATCCCTATTTCACTGCAAAACGCCCGATCACCAAGTTGTTCCGGCTTTAACGGTGGAATGAACACGTCAAAAGGTGTGTTGTCCGGTCCCACGGAAGCAATGTGGACAGATTGCGAAAGTTTTCGAAGAGCTTCGGTAACAGTATGGTCAGTATCGGGACAAATCAATTTAGTGTACTCATTTCAATTAGTTAGATATGTGACGTTCAGCCTTTTGTATAATCATACTCGGAATATATCTTCAAGAGTATATGCATAACGTTTAAGTATATAATAAACTGAAACATCTTTCAAGAAATGGCTTGCTATCGGCACAATTAAATAGAGCGTTGTGCGTGTCCATACCCGCGTATCAGACCTCTATAATGAACCATACAACCAGATAGAGCAGCAGATGCGCCTGACGATCGAGGGCATCAAAGAGCG
>CAIYZD010000442.1 GCA_903930585.1 uncultured Geobacteraceae bacterium
ATTGACATCTGACTGTCCGTCTACTTCAGTAGTATCAACAGCACTTCCGGATTCTGTAGCGGTCTGTTCTGGTTCAAGTGTATTGCGCTTGTTATCATTGCCAATGCTTTTTTGCTGTGATTCGACAGGTGTTTCTTCTGAAGTGAATGTTTCCTGTTGTTGCTCATCATTTTGCGTATCAGTAGAAATATTAGGTGACTGTTCCTTGGCAGCAACCAGTATAATCTCAGGTTGGTTTTCCTGCCCATCGGAAATAAAATGTTCATTACTACCATCCAAATCATTATCAGCAACTGGTTCCAATTGTTCATCACTGCAATCAGCAAGCAATTCCTTGTTATCAATTCCATGCTTATTTAACTGGCTGATAAGATATTTAGTAAAAGTTCCCAGTTGCACAAGTGACTCGTCGGAAAGATAATAATATCGACCTTCAATGTCATTTAAATACAGAAAGAAACTGTCATGACAATGATAACCAGAATCGGGATGGTCATTTGTCTGAATTGGCTTAAGAGTTCCAAAACTCTTTGCAACTTTAAGTAATGGACCATGCTCATTTCTAAACACGATTATACTGTCAACAACAATTTCCTTTAGAATTTCATAAACTTTAATAAAAGTATCATGGTGAACAACCCCATCATCCATACTTTTGCAAATATAAGGCGACACAGCATCAAAAGCAGATTTTAGTGTTACCTCATCATTATCAGTGACCAATTCTTTCAAGAGCATAAATAACTCCGTAAATATATAAGAGGTGGTTATTCAGGTTGAGCTACAATAGCAGGAATTCCCATAAGCTCCATCAGTTTTGCGCTAATACGCTCCATAGGCTCTCGTAAACGGTCTGTGGTAATCTGAAGGTATCCACCTGTTACATCATTACCATCGCTGTGATTGAGGAGCCGTTTCAGTGCAGCATATGGGATATCCAGGCTTTCTGCAACTGTTATGAAAGTCCTGCGTAGATCGTGCAAACAGAATTTAATTCCTGGAATAATTTCATCAGGTTCTTCGTCTACTCTTCTGTTTAGTTCTTCCATATTAGAGATATCATTCATGGATAAAAGTGTTACACGCTCCACAAATATCATCTGTTTTTTGGGTTCGACTAGATGGCCAGCTTCACCCGTTCCTGGGAAAATGTATTCATTAGTTTTCCGACTCTGGAGCTGTTCGAATAATTTGAACAAAAAATTGCTCATAGGTAGTGTATGTGGTCTACCGTTTTTGGCTATTGCTTTTGGTACTGTAAATGTTTTATCCCGCATATCTACATCAGCCCAGGTGAGCTGAAGACCTTCCTGTTTTCTGAGACCCGTGAAAATGATAAGCAGTAAATAGTCACGAATAACAACATTATCAATGAGCATCACTGCATCATACCAGGGCTTAAGTTCATGAGGTTTAATAAACGTGCGCCTTCGCTCAGTTTTATACCACTGACGTGCCTGACTGAGCCGCCTTACTGGATTAGCAGGGATTTTTTCGTCTGAAAGCATATATGCAAAGTTGTAAAGAGAGCGAATAGTCCGCATCAGATTATTGGCAGCATTTTCCCCATGTTTGGTGCCGATGTCACGGTGTTTCTGGGCGATCATCTCTTTGGTGATACTATTGATTGGTTTATCAAACCACTCTTTCGCATAGCTATTTAGTAGGTCGTCGTAGCATTTTACAGTGCGAGGCTTGAGCTGTCTATTGGCTTGGTACTTTTCAAATGTCTTTTTTAAGGTAAGATCCTGATTTTCTGTCTGTCGTTTCTCTTCTTCAGGATCTATCCCCTTGGCCATTTTAGCCAGAATATCTTTTGCTTCTTTACGAGCTTCATCTAGCTTCATAAGTGAAGCTTTTCCGATTGTCCGTTTCTTCTCTTTACCGTTTACTCTGGCCTGGATGAAATATGTCTTAGCTCTGCCCTTAACGTATATTCCAAATCCTTTAAGATTCTGGTCAAAATAGGGTACAAGTTTTTCGGTTGGCTCCAGATTGTCGATAAACCGCTGAGTAAGTTTTTCTGAAGGCATGGCACACCCCTATAATTTTATTGTAGCAATGTTGTAGCATATTGCGGTAAAAATGGGTAGTACTAAGTAAAAGTAGGTAGGGGTTTTATTGTAGTAACTAGCTGATTTATAAATGATGAGTAAAAGGTGGTAGGGGTAGGTAGGGTAAGGAATATCAAATTCCCAAGCTGAAGGTCGCGGGTCCGAATCCCGTTTCCCGCTCCAATAACAACAAGGACTTAGCCGATTTGGTTAAGTCCTTTTGTATTTATTCGGGCAACCCCGTG
>CAIYZD010000443.1 GCA_903930585.1 uncultured Geobacteraceae bacterium
AGGCGGTACAAAAGGGCCGGGTCTGTTTCATGGATGATGCACTGTATCGTCCCGGACCGAGAATCCCCGAGGGCTTGGAAGATCTCAATCGTTGCGGGAAGTTGCCATGAAACAGGATAACGGCTCTAAGGCACTCATCGCCACGGTATTGTGTGCCGCTTCGTTGTGTATAATTGTTGCTTCCATCGCCAGCGGCCCGCGCTTGTTGAACCCTTTTGACATGGACATTGAGACGTGTCGAACACTTCTTGCCATCAGACTTCCACGGACAGCCATCGCACTACTCATGGGAGGGGCTCTCGGAGCATCGGGTGCCATCCTTCAGGGAATCTTCCGTAATCCACTTGCCGACCCATATATACTCGGGATATCCAGCGGTGCCTCACTTGCTGCTTCGTCCGGTCTTATGTTCGGAATTTCCCTGTTCACATTGAGCGTTCCCGTCCTGGCATTTGCCGGGGCACTTGCAACAGGCGCGGCAGTTGTTGTTCTGGGTCGGGGATGGAATGGTTTGCAACCCGAGCGGCTGCTCCTTGCCGGAGTGGGGATCGGTTTTTTTCTCTCCGCGTTACTCATGCTTGTTATGACTATTTCCGTGGATGATGGACTCAAAAGGGCAATACTCTGGATGTCCGGAGATCTTTCAATGGTCGATTGGGAATTACTCCCCATGGGGCTCTCCTTCATTCTGACCGGACTGGCTCTTGCTTTGATAAGAAGAAAAGGTCTTAACGCCTTGACGTTGGGAGACGATATCGCTCATAGCCTTGGCTTCAACCCGGCACGGGAAAGATGTTTTCTCTTTATCGCAGCTTCGCTCATGACGGCTGCATCGGTTTCCATGGGAGGCGTCGTTGGTTTTATAGGACTCGTCGTCCCCCATGTAGTCCGTCGTCATGTTGGTTCCGACGCATCTGTCGTGCTGCCGTTATCGGTCGTTGCCGGTGGAACGTTGCTCTGCTTTGCCGACGCCATCGGCAGAACGGTTGCAGCTCCACTGGAACTACCCGCCGGGGTAATTGCCGCACTCATCGGCTCACCGTATTTCATTTTTCTGTTGGGCCAAAAGAAGGCCAACTGACCGCTGGGGTGCAGGAGATTATATCAATGACAGTCCTTGAATTTGAAAATGTTACTTTTTCTTATTGCCGGAAAAGATTTTTGGAGCAGATGTCGTTTTCACTAGCTGGCGGCGAGTTGGTCGGCCTGATGGGGCCAAACGGAGCGGGTAAGTCAACCATCCTCAAGCTTGCGGCCGGACTTCTCTCCCCTCAAAATGGAAATGTGTTGATCGGGAATAAACCCATAAGATCATATAACGGTAAAGAGCGGGCCAGACTCGTGGCCTACCTGCCGCAGATTCTTGATTTACAAACTCCGTTTCGTGTTGGAGAGCTGGTCAGGATGGGCAGCTACCCGCAAGACGGTTCCCATGCGCTCAGCGTCGATGAAGCGCTTCATATCGTTGGATTACAGGGGAAGGTCCATACCCATCTTGCGGAATTGAGCGGCGGCGAACAAAGACGTGCTTATATCGCAATGACGCTGGTTCAGGGCGCCAGGGTGCTACTCCTGGATGAACCGCTGGCTAGTCTCGATATCAAGTATCAGTTTGACCTGTATCGACTACTGAAAGAAATTGCCCGTGAAAAGGGCGTTTCTGTTCTGATGTCTCTTCATGATATCGGAATGGGTGCTATTTTGGACCGGCTTCTATTGGCAAAAGCAGGCCGCCTGGTCATCAACGGAGAACCTGGAATCGTCCTTACTGATGAAAGAGTACAGGATGCCTTTGATCTCAGGGAGTCAATCAGTCTCTATCTGGCTACAAACCAGTCTGTCTGCCGTACTCTCGCAGTCGCCTGTTTAAAAGATTCGTGAGGACAGTATATGATAACTGATAGTAGCTGGCGTCACTGTTTGATTGGATCAACGTTTTTTCACATTGGCCTGTTTGTCTTGATAAAAAATATGTCACCATCAACACCTGTCGCCATGAGTGCAGTCAGCACTTTTGCCGTTGAATCTTGCGATGTCCGTTTGCCGGAAACGAAACGGTCTCCCCTCCCTGATAACGGCACGAATGTTCATACCCGGGCTCAGGGAGCGAGTCAGCTTCAACCTATCAAGCATGCGGTAATGGCTATTCACCCCTTTGCAGACCCTCCTTCAAAAGATGATACTCCCAATATATCGCTTCCACAGTCGGTTCAAGGAGTAACCCCAACAAGTACCCTGGCACATAACGCACCAGTAAGCCCGCTTTCATCCCGTCCACGTGAAGAAAACTCCGGTATCAAATCCATTCATTCGCATCAAGACCAGGAAACTGGCCCGGTCATGAAGTTGGGAGACGCTGGATCGCCGTGTTTCATTCACAGGGAATCACCGATTTATCCGTTCATGGCTCGCAAACTGGGAAAAGAGGGGAAAGTTGTTTTAAAGCTGACGCTGGATGCTCAAGGCGAATTGCAGAAGATCGATGCAGTCGAGGCAAATGGATTCGGTTTTACCGAGGCGGCAAGCGAAGCTATCAAGAAGTCAAAATTTGCGCCGGCAATCAAAAACGGCAACACCATATCATCACAGGTTCTTGTCTCGGTACGATTTGTCCTGAAAGAGGGGCATTGACGTATCAATGCGTGCCCGTGGGGATAACTATCTGAATCAGCATCTGATAACATTGTTTTGCAGTGTTTGTTGAAGCTTGGCAA
>CAIYZD010000444.1 GCA_903930585.1 uncultured Geobacteraceae bacterium
AAACCTCCTTTAAGTGAAATTATAGCAGACCCCGAAGAGTACAAGCGGGTTATGGAGGCTGGCGGCGTTATCAGAGACACTGAAGATACAAAGTGGATAGTGAATTACCTCAACCGTATCGACAACGGATTGGAGAAGATCGATACTTACACGTTCATTACTCTGACCAGTTTCCGCAAGATATTTCTAAGCAAAGGTACAATGGATGTTGTAAAACTTACCAGCAAACGCAAGATGAATACGGATTTTGATTGGAAACGTAAATTAACTTGGATAATAGGCGTTGATAGTAAGCCTACAAATAAGATAGATCCATTCACAGTGCCATTTAGAGACATAACCGAGATGCTACGTCACAGAAACCAGATGGAATCAATCAGGCGTACAGGGTACATAGCACGACCAGAAAAAGTTCTTAATAGGATGAAATTGCAAGGGAGGACAATACGATATAGGGGTGGAGATCCAGTAACAGTAGCCAGATTGTTTGTGAGAGGGGTACTAAATGGGGAAATTCCTGTAGTAGAAGGTAAAGAGACTCAACTGGTAAAAGCTGCAAAAATTAACGATATCTGGAAGGAAACTGGCTTAATAAAATCCAGCGACAAAGTGTGGAGTGTGAACGATTTCAAAAACAACGATAAAAGATCAAAGTGGGAGCCTGGCTGCATCCTTG
Source organism: uncultured Geobacteraceae bacterium (assembly GCA_903930585.1). Taxonomy (GTDB): domain Bacteria; phylum Desulfobacterota; class Desulfuromonadia; order Geobacterales; family Pseudopelobacteraceae; genus JACRCG01. Next base: position 677 of record CAIYZD010000444.1, read on the forward strand.
CTAACAACACTCTGGAAGATCTGGTTGAAAGGCTGGCTGATGCGTTCAAAGCAGACCCTACGCAGGCTAAAGATGCCATCTTTGGAATTAACGAATTTGAATCGTCGCACACCAAGTTGATAGTGCAGGTTATATCAGCAGTATCGAACGCGCCACAGATGAGTATAGAGCCGTTCTTAAACTTATCTCAAAGATACCAATTACCGGATCAGCATAAAATAAGAGATGTATTCCGTCAGCAGTTATCAGATGAAGAAATTGACTCCAGTATCAGAATGGCATTTATACCTGGACAACTGCCAGCAAGTGATCAAAAGAAGCTCAAGCGTCTCTTTTATTCACTGAGCATACCGCACAAGGAAGCTGAAGAGTGTGCAAAAATAGTAGCACCATCACTTCCGCATGTTATCAAGAAAAATATGAGCGAGAAGAAATGCACAGATCATTTTCTACTGGCTGTCCTGCAAGCAGACATAAATATTAAGGGCGAGAGTATTGAGGGTGAGAAGGTAAAAGGGTTGCAATCAACACTTCGTAAATTTGGACTAACCAGAAACCGTTATTACCAGCTCAAGAAGAGCGGTAACTTCAGACCTAACTCAATCAGTGATACACCATCAAACAGACAGCAGATACGACAGATGGCAAAGGCAATCGGTCGTGATGCTGCAACGTACATAGACATGATGATCAGTAAATGACGAATACAGAGATTGCAAATGAGCTGGCTCCTATATATATTCTCTTTCAAGACGATGACTATTTCAGGGTCATGCAGGTTACATATCCAGATGATGACACTGGTGAGCGGAAACCTGAGTACAAATCCCTGTTAAACTTAGAGCTGTTTCAGCACTGGCGGCAGTACATCAATTTCTACCAACAGCTGACAGAAGCAGAACAGTTAGATCACCAATTTTACACATTATTTATGATCATCGTTGCAGGGGAAGAAGAGCAGCGCATATTCCACCGCAAAATAACTGACCACAACACGAGAAACATCAAATATCACGTAGAACTGCCACGCAAATATCTGAAGACATCGGTTGAACGTGCAATTAAGCAGGAATACTTTTCCACCAATCCAAAAGAAAAGAGCAAGCTTCCTAAAGAACTGATCGATAAATTGTTGAGAGAATCTGTCAAAATGCTTTTTAAAACACCTGTAAAATTCGATGAACTTATCACTCGTGCAATTCAATCCACCAAGGTTGAGATGGGTTTTCCTGCAACTGACCCTGTAGAGTACTCCTACGTTGTCACAGACGCGGTTGTAGCTGTCGCTACAGGTGAACCATGCAAAGAATTTCTGAAGAGCCAAAAAACAAGGCCAGCAATATTTCCACACGAACTGGAAAACATAATTCAAGTACTCAACAGCAAGTATCCTGCTGACGCAGTGCAG
>CAIYZD010000445.1 GCA_903930585.1 uncultured Geobacteraceae bacterium
GAATAATAATGACATCGTACGAGAAGGCGGCATGTCGATGTATGCGGAGATATATTCCAGATGTGTCAATACTATTTTTGCCGTATGGGATTGGGATAATCATCACTGGATGGAATCAAGCACATTTCTTGCGGCACATTCTGATATGTATTTCCCCGCACATAATGAAAATCTTTATCTGCTGACACGTTTTAATTGGTTAACGGCTGGACCGGTACATATTGGCACTGTTCAATGGTCAAAAAAATATTTAAGTGATCATCTTCCTGATATACTCACTATCGAACGTTCATACTCTCCGCTGGGAAAGCATCACCCCTACAATGCATTCCGTTTTCGCATGCAGACAATAATAACCCTGAACCAATATTACCAAACGATAGGTTTTACCGATGGCCATTTCCACTCTCGCACTGATGATGAGCGATTACATGAGTGGGCCTCCCATAAATCTCATTGGATTGTTCCCGTACTCAACGATGTACCCATAAGAATTTTTGACGCACTTATAACCGGCGGGATACCGATTATCCCGGAATCATTGCGCTTCTTACATCCAATTAGCGAAATAAAACATGACCATATCTTGTTTTACAGCGCTCATGATATTATCGATCCGAAAAAGCTTGTAGCTGATGCAGTTGAATTATTTAACGATGGAGGATTAGAGAAAATTGTTGAGCGCCATGTCTATGCACTAAACCAACACCATGGTAACGGTGGGATTAGCAGAATACTTCGTAGTATAAATGAATGTTTTTCATATGTGCATTAGAAGCAGGTAAAAATATGATCACGATTGTCGCAATTGACACACTATTCCATGATCTGACACGCAGAGCAATCGAATTAACAATACAAGCACTACCAATGCCTTGTAAGGTTCTGACTTTCAGTGATAAACCTATTATTACTGGTGAAACTCGTGTCACGATACAACCTATTACCTGCACTGCAGACTACAGTGATATTTGCATAAAAAATTTATGGATGCATATTGATACTGATTTTTTTCTTATTGTCCAGTACGATGGTTTTGCCGCTAATTCAACCGCATGGGATGACAACTTTCTGTCAGCTGATTATATTGGTGCTCCTTGGCTTCCTACACGCAAAACAAAATCTTTCACTGTGGGTAATGGGGGCTTTAGTCTGCGCTCTAAAAAACTTTTACAAGCCCTACGAGACCCCGTTATCCAGTTACACCCAAACATTCTTGATGGCTCGAATGAAGATTTTGTAATATGCCATCTTTATAAAAATTATTTAGAAGAGGCACATGATATCGTTTTTGCACCTCCGAGTCTGGCGCAGAACTTTAGTTTTGAGTATGGCGCACGCCCGCAACTAACATTTGGTATGCATGGCATTTGGAATGTCCCCCTCTATTGTTCAAAAGAGGATACTGAATTCTTCTTATTTAGCGTGACAATTCAGAGCTGGACCAAACTTAAAGTAATAATAACAATTCATAACTGTCTCGCACGTGAATGGCAGGATTTAGCGAGTAAGTTATATCATCAGATTTTAGAGTTACGGAAAGATATTGTTCTGCATTAGTCACGCAGGGTAAGTACCGAACGAGGCTCATAAAATGTTTTTTTCCCAGCCTTTAAAGCATTGACGCACAGATTGATACCTATGTTGTCCCCATGATGATTTGAGACTACCCCCCCCAATTGAAGAAGCAGTTTTTTGGTAGTAGCAAGACACGTTTCCGTAACGGCATGTACCTCCTCAAGTTGGTTAATTCGAGGGTCATTTTCCGCTGCACCCCGCAAACGGAGGGTAGGTATAATTGTGTTGCTCTGTTGCATAAAATAAATGCCACCTTGTAGCACTGTCCGCTCAGTTGAAAGCAGCTTTGCGCCGACAATTCCTATTTCAGATTCGCTTTTTAAATGAATGAGAAGCCAGTCGAGCCATTGTGGTTCGGCTACCGTGCTATTATCTAAAAAAACAATAAACTCTCCCCGTGAAATATCGATTCCTTTGTTGTATGACTCTGCAATAGACATCAGAGATACGTTTTTAACTATTTTCAAGTTGTGGTAATAGGTTGCTGATGTCTGGAGATATGCTGGTGTTTCATCTGTGGAGGCATTGTCAATGACTATGACTTCAAAGTTGTTATGCATTGCCGTTACACTATAAATGGCATCAAGACACTTCATTAAATGGTGCACCTGATTGTGTGTAGGAATGATAATGGTGCAAGAGACATCTATCATGCTTTCTGCTGCTTTTTTCCTGAATAACAGCGATTTTTTTTGAACCTGCTGCACTTCTGGGAGTTGACTCACAACATTTTGATATTTTGCATAAATCTGTTCCTGTGTTTTGATAAAATCGAGTTCTTTACTGCTGGTCATGCTCGTGCCATCCACTCGCCAGCGAAACTCGCATGTTATTTTTGCAATGTGACGGAAATCGAATTTCAGTGATATTCGAATCCAGAGATCCCAATCTTCATGAGATCCAAGAGTTTCATCAAAATAGCCGGCGACC
>CAIYZD010000446.1 GCA_903930585.1 uncultured Geobacteraceae bacterium
CGACCTGGGATACCATTATTCCCTGACCTACGGAAAGATTTCAGGGAATTTTCATTTCAACCTGAACCAGCTGCTCGAAACCAAAACGTATGATCCCAACGACATGGGATTCAATGCGGTGAATAACCGTTTCAACAATGTTCTCACCATGGAGTACAACAAATATGAGCCATTCTGGAAAGTGATCAACTGGTTCAACATGATACAGGTCTCGTACAACAGCATTTTTGAAGGAATGAAATACACCGGCTTTCTTATCCATGCCGAAACCAATACCACGAACAGAAAATACCTTTCTTTTGGCAGCACCATGGAAATCCAACCTGTTAAGTCTCATGATTATTTCGAGCCCCGGGTGCCTGGTTGGATGTTTATTATCCCTGCATCAGCTTATTTAAACACCTGGATTTCTTCTGATTACCGCAAGGTGTTTGCAATCGATGCATCGGTAGGCGGGTATGTTGCACCCGAAATAAAATCGTCGGGGTATTCATTTTCCTTTGAACCCAGGTACCGTGTATCCGACAGGCTGATGCTGCAGTATCACCTCCTTTACGAACGCCTGCTGAATGACGTGGGCTATATCAGCGATTCGGTAAATCCTGCAGGAAATGCCATCATTCTCTTCGGGCGCCGCGACAGGCAAACCATCACCAATATTCTGGAAGCCAGCATGATGGTCACAAGCACTATGAACATAGGATTGCGGGCCCGCCACTACTGGGTTTCGGCTCCATATTATGCGTTCTCAACCCTTCAGCAGGACGGAACCCTGAAACCCGTTAACTATTCCGGCGATCCTGATATCAATTTCAACCTGTTCAACCTGGATTTCAGCTATACCTGGAACTTCGCCCCCGGCAGCCAGATCACGGTGATGTGGAAAAATGCCATCAATTCATACAACCACGACATCGAGCCCTGGTACTTTAAAGATTTGAGCAACACGCTCTCAAACTCTTCCACCAACAGCTTCTCAATCAGGATCCTGTATTACCTGGATTCGCAGTATTTCAGGAAGGCGAAGGTATAGGTGCAAGGATATTGAAAAACCTCAAGATAGATTTATTCAGCCTCAAACAGAAAATTGAGGAGAGTACTCACCCCAAGGTTCCTGCAACCCAGATGGGTAATGTGCCTCTCACCAAGCAGGCAGAGAAGGTGCTGAAAATTACCTATCTCGAGGCAAAAATCTGCAAGTCAAGTGTTATAGGCACCGAGCATCTTTTACTGTCAATCATGAAAGGTGACGATAATATCGCCGCTCAGATTCTTGAACAGTTTGGTGTTACCTACGATCTCGTCAGGGATGAGCTTACGAATATCACCAGCAGCCGGAGTGAGTCTGACGAGCCTCCTATGGAGGGAGCCTATTCGGCGGGTGGTGCAGAACGTCAGCCAAAAAAAGCTGATCCGAGAAAGGGGGAGAGAACCAAGACGCCCGTTATCGACAATTTTGGTCGTGATCTTACCCGTCTTGCCCTTGAGGACAAGCTTGATCCTATTATCGGACGTGAAAAAGAGATCGAACGAGTAGCCCAGGTTCTGAGCCGCAGGAAAAAAAATAATCCAGTGCTGATTGGAGAGCCAGGTGTTGGAAAGACTGCTATTGCTGAAGGTCTGGCACTCAAGATTGTTCAGCGTAAGGTATCGAGGGTGCTCTACGACAAGAGAGTTGTTGCACTTGACCTGGCAGCGCTTGTTGCCGGTACGAAGTACAGGGGTCAGTTTGAGGAGAGGATGAAAGCCCTCATGAACGAACTTGAGCGGTCGCGTGATGTGATTTTATTCATCGATGAACTGCATACCATTGTCGGTGCCGGTGGAGCCTCGGGTTCTCTGGACGCAAGCAATATTTTCAAGCCTGCACTTGCCCGTGGGGAACTACAGTGTATTGGTGCAACCACGCTTGACGAATATCGCCAGTTTATTGAAAAAGACGGTGCTCTCGACCGGAGGTTTCAGAAAATCATGGTTGAGCCGACATCGGTTGATGAGACCATCCAGATTCTCAACAATATCAAGTCGAAGTATGAGATACATCACCATGTGAACTATTCGGGAGACTCTATTGAAAAAGCAGTAAAGCTCTCAGAACGTTATATCACTGATCGTTTTCTTCCCGACAAGGCCATTGATGTTATGGATGAGGCTGGTGCAAGGGTTCATTTAAGCAACATTCATGTTCCCAAGGAGATTCTTGAGCTTGAAAAGTCTATTGAGGAGGTCAAGGCAGAGAAGAATCAGGTCGTGAAGATGCAGAATTTCGAGGAAGCTGCAAG
>CAIYZD010000447.1 GCA_903930585.1 uncultured Geobacteraceae bacterium
CTGAACAGATTGTTTGAGGAATTACAGACTAATCTCAACCGCAGGCTAAGGCACACCGATGATTTCTGTGACGACCTACAGGACAAGATTATTCGCATCGGCCGGAAGTATGTCGGTAAATCGGTCGTCGACGAGTTCTGGAAAACACTTACCACGGCTATCGGCACAAAAAAAGCAGTAACCGGCAAGTATCGTAACCGTAACGGTGAGGAGATCAAGGCCGAGATCGCCCCCCTGGCGGTTTGGTTTACAGAGGGGCGCGCCTACCTCCTCGCCGCCGGAACCACGGACAGCAGCAAACTGCGAGTCTGGCGACCCGACCGCTTCACCGAGCTGCACATTGACAACAGTAGGCGGGTGCCGGAAATAACAGACGCCGTGATAGAGGCTGTGATCAGGAACAGCTTTCAGGGCTATGTATCAGAACAGGCCGATATCCGCCTCAAGGTCAGCCCCACAGTCGCTTACATGTTCCACGAATTTCAGTATCACCCCTCGCAAGAGATCAAAGAACTGGATGACGGTGGTTTAGAAGTCTCCCTGAAATGCGCCACAGGTTGGGGATTCGAGGAATGGCTCCTTGGCTTCGGTGAACTGGTCACCGTCGAGCAACCGGACAAGTTGCGACAACGACTTGCCGATAGAATCAATAAAATGCTGGCAGCCTATCAAACTCCATGCCAGCCAATTACTTCAGAACAACAAAAATGCCTGGGCACTCAATAAGAGTGTTCCTCAAAAGTACTTAATCAGTAAGAAGAGAAACTTTCATGTTCTTAGGGGGAAAGGAGCTGAGATGCCCATGACCTACCCGATACCATCTCAATAATTCAACGCAGAGGTTTTAATCAGGAAGAAAGAGATCCGACAGGCCTTAGCTAACATGTATAAAACAGATAAGGGTGAGGAGGATGAATCATGTCAGAAAACAAACAGTCAATCTTCGTAACAGTATTTCACATATGGCTAATCGCTATCGTGTCGGTATTTGGGATATTTGTACTATTCCTGACAGTAGTGATGGTTATGGCATGTCCATGGACGATAGCTGGATTGATACTGATGATGTTTATCTATCGGCATCGTGATCCGTTTCATGTTTTAGCTAAGACGATGGGAGTCATGACTGTCCTCGGTTTGGCTTTACTGTTTCCTTGGGCAGCAGTAATAGGGGTTGCAGTCTGGTATTGTATCAGGCAAATACATCATGATGATGCGATGATTCAAAGCCATCGTCGATAAGAAGAAATATGTACTATCCTTAAAGGGGTTAAATATGCCAGTAGCACCAAGATATGCAACCAAATATACTTGTGAAAAGTGTGGCTGGAGTGTTGTCATCAAGCACCGTAGCGATGCAATCCTCCAACCAAACATGTGTGATCACTGTGGAAGCGATAACTTGACTCGCACTCAAGCAGGATTCCTTGAAGATATAGTGGCCAGCACGCTATCTATGTTCAGAAGATAAAAGAAATGAGGACAAGAATATTCAGATTCATTGGAAAAAGTGGCGCTATACAATACTCAGCAAAATATTCATAGGCACCCCATAAGTATTAGATTCCTGGTGTACCGGAAGTCCAGAAAGGTAATAGCTGAGTTTCCTATAGATGCATTAAAAATATTAAAATTGATACCGAGCAAAGGAGAAAAAATGCTTGAAGCACAGAAAATTTATTTGGACAACCTGATCAAAATTCGAGAGAGTATTCAGTCAATCAATGTAAATCCGGCAATTACCGAAAAGCTCCAAAATATGGAGGCAATCATTACTGATACACTGCTAATTGTGCCGGTGATTGGGGCATTTAGTGCAGGAAAGAGTTCCCTGATTAATTCCTTTCTGGGGACAACTGATCTGAGTGTTGGCATTACCCCAGAAACAGCACTGGCCACAGAGTTGCATTATGCTACTGATAATAAGGTGGAAGCCATCAAGGTGAACGGTGAAG
>CAIYZD010000448.1 GCA_903930585.1 uncultured Geobacteraceae bacterium
CTCCTATAATAGGAAAAGATAGAAGAAAGCACCTTAAAGAATATAATTTCAATAAAAAAGTAATTGCATTTATTAAATCTCATCCAGAAATAAAAACAGTTTTTATTTCGGCATTTTGGGCGGGTTACACTAGTAATAGTATCCTAAGTTTTGATGATATCGATCAAAATTATATTAACTGCAAAACCAACTTGCAGTTAGTAAATTCCAGTCTAACAAAAACAATTGATATTCTGCAAAACATGGATCGAAAGGTAATCTTGATAGAAGACTTCCCATCAATAACATTTGAGCCAGTAAGAGCAACATGGTTATCTTCAAAATATAAAGAATTCTACAAACTTCCGGAAGATAGCTATAATGGCTATTATAAAGACAATAAGAATATTAAGAAGGTATTGTTTGAATTAGCACAAAAGAAAAATCTGACATTGCTTTCTCCTGAGTATAGAATGTTTGATAAAGCAGGGCACATAATAGTGATTGCTAATAATAAACTCCTTTATCGAAATGCCAGTCATTTATCAACGGAGGGGTCACGATTTATTACTCCGGTCTTTGACGAGATCTTCAAAAAAATGGCCAATAGTCAGTGAATTTAAGTAGAAAAAAATGAATTCTTTTGTGTGCAAGTTCAGTTGCGCCATACATAATCACCTGTCGGGTTGATGTGCTCCCATCCTAAAAGTGAGAGTGTTTTTAAGAGTCGCTGATCCACAGGTCGACCTTGTCCTTTCCATGCCTTGATGACTCGATCCAGATAGACCGTGTTCCAGAGCACAATTGCTGCAGTCACACAATTATGTTGTTGCTCAAAACTTCAGTCAAGAATTTCACTACTGTATCAAATAACCAACCACGGTACCTGCACTCCACAGGGGGATTTCGTTCTACCGTCACACCGGAACATACAGCACACCGTTATTTACACTGCGTCAAATCCGGCAAGGTTTGAGAAGTTGTGGCGGTAAAAAAAGGCGTCTTTCCTCTAAACAGGGTTGCTAAAGGTTGTAATAAGTGTTACCTTCCCGTAAAGGGAGATTTAGTTATGTCACAGACAAAAGGCGTCAAGTTAGACGACACCACCCAGCAACGGCTGGCAGCTTTGGCTCGTATCCGCGATAGGTCGCCGCACTGGCTCATGTGCAAAGCAATTGAAACATTCTTAGAGCGCGAAGAAAATTATGAGCGAGAAAAACGCGAGGATATGGAGCGTTGGGAGCGTTATCAATTAACCGGTGAGGCTATACCCCATGCAAAAGCTACGGCATGGCTTGAAAAATTAGCGCAGGGGAAGGTGACGTCTTGCCCCAAATAAAATGGCTTCCAGAGGCATTAGCCGATGTTGAGCGGCTTCATGCGTTTTTGTACGAAAAAAGCCCCGATGCGGCAGCACGAGCAGCAAAGACCATTCTGGACGGAGCGGGTTTTTTTAAATCAATACCAGACGTTGGACGCCCAATGGATGACGACACTGGTAGACGCGAATGGATCGTATCTTTTGGAGTTGGGGCTTTTGTTCTTCGCTATATGCGGGACGAAAACAATACGGTTGTTATTATTCGTGTCTGGCATAGCAAAGAAAATAGAAGTTAAAGCTTTTAGGTCTGGAGGTACAAGGGGGGATGACTGACATTTTGGATATACGTGATGCAGACGCGTTGCTGTATCGTTTCCCAAATTTTGTACGGTAAAATGGATTTCCAGTTCTGTGGCCACGCCTATGACACCAGCATCTGGATTGTCCTTACTTATGAATTTGCGCCACTGTCGGGTTATTTCTAATTCCTTTGTGTGGTTATAACCGGTAGAATAGTCGCCAATACCTGCAGGCACAACTTCCAGGACATACACCTTTCCATAATGTGCGTTGTTCCAAACCCAATTAGCTTCTTTGTTTGGGTATAGGCTTTTGTTTGAGATAATTTTAGTTACTGTTACTGAAGCCATAATGTTACCATCCTTTGAAAGATTAATTAAGTTGAATTCTCTGACCGATCTCTGCGGCACTATTTAGTTTTATCTAAAATCATTAGACAGGCTTGCCATTAGCCTAAAAGGCTACTCTGCCTCAAATTCGGTTTCAAAGCTATACGTCAGCTACTGCTGCTGCCATAAAAAAGTCGTGAATCGTATTGTGCTCACCATCTTACGATTACCACAACCAATACAAAGACATGCAATTGGTACTACATAACTCACGATATACAGGGGGACTTATCAGAACGAGGTGATGAGGTGTCAATCAGACGGCCTATTATCACCGTGCTTACAATCCGGTTTTACAATGATTATTAATGTGGGAAGAATGAGCAAGGTTATAGCCTTAAAAAATAATGAGGTTTTAACGAAGATTCAGATCAAGATGGAATGGTGACTTATAAGGGTGTATTTTTGGTTTATACTTCGAACCGACACGTTGCAAATCACACCGGAGATCTTGAGTCTGATCGCTCAGATCGATGAGTTCAAGGGCGCTTGGCATGCTTTGGGAACGCTCGCCCCTGATCGTCTTTCAGCCTTACGCCTTGTTGCCACTATCGAGAGCATCGGATCATTGGATTGGCATTATAACGGCCTGGGAGTGGAGGGTATCTAAGGCATCTGATAGTATATTTTTAGCGTTAAACATACTGAAAATATATACATTGATA
>CAIYZD010000449.1 GCA_903930585.1 uncultured Geobacteraceae bacterium
CCATGGCCTCGGCATAAGATAAACGCAGAAAAGGTGTGTTGATCTTCAACTCCGGTTTAAGCTTGCCCATCATACCCGTAAAGAGTTCTTCCAACAGATTGAGAATGTCCTCTTCTTCCACGAAGCTCATCTCTATATCCAGTTGAGTAAACTCCGGCTGTCGGTCCTTGCGGGAATCCTCATCACGAAAGCACTTAGCTATCTGGAAGTATTTCTCCAGTCCGGCCACCATTAAAAGCTGCTTAAATTGCTGAGGAGACTGCGGCAAAGCGTAAAACTTGCCGGGGTACAGACGGCTGGGCACCAGATAATCTCGAGCGCCCTCGGGCGTGCTTTTCATCAGGATAGGCGTCTCTATATCCAGAAAATCCTTAGCATAAAGGAACTCGCGCATATAGCGGACCACTTCGTGGCGCATCATGATATTGGCCTTCATCCTGTTACGCCGCAGGTCCAGATAGCGGTATTTTAGACGCACATTTTCGTTGACATCGATGTCTTCGTTGATATAAAAAGGTGGGGTTTTGGCGGTATTCAGGATTACTGCGTTCTCCACCAGCACTTCCACCTCACCGGTGGGCATTTTGGAATTCTCCGTGCCGGTCGGACGTGCAGTTACTTCACCGCTTACTTGAACTACGAATTCGCTGCGCAGTTGAGATGCTATCTCGTGGGCCGTTTTGGAAGTCTCAGGATTGAAGACGACCTGTACGATGCCTGAACGGTCGCGTAAATCGATAAAAATCAATTGACCGTGGTCGCGCCGGCGGTCTACCCAACCGGCCAATTTGACCTTTTTTCCGATGTCTTTCTTCTTTAATTCAACACAATTGATTGTTTTAAGCAAAAAATATCTCCTGAAAATTACCACATTATCTATAAAATTATATCGTATTATGCACTTCGCTTCAACCGCAGGCCGACTTTTTAGACTTCAAGAAACTGTTAAACTCAAGCCGAGTTGTATCCTCCATTCCAATTGCTGCTCTTGCTCACTAAATAGCTTCCTTTTGCCGTCCCAATACGAAAGCCATGCAAAGCGACTTTGCATGGCTTTCTGTTTTACTTCGTTTTTTAACTAATCTCTCAGGTTGCGGAGGCGTCCTCTGCGATATGAATAGTCAAGTTCTGGGTCTTGGTGCCTGCCGGATTGGCGCTATCGGTGACCTTGACAGTAATATTGAAATTTCCGTTGGCGGCAGGAGTACCCGAAACTTCTCCGGTCACTGCATTCAAAGTCAATCCACCGGGGAGACTACCCGCCGTTATAGTCCACTGATAAAGAGCGGTCCCGCCCACGGCCTGTAAAGTCACTGTATAAGGAGTGCTTTTCATACCGTCCGGTAACTCGGCAGTGATGATCTGCACGGTTCCTGCGGCAGCTATATTAACCGTAAAGCTCTTCGTATCATCCTTTTTAACAGGGGTGCTGCTGTCTTCAACTTTGACGGTGAAGGTATAGTCGCCTGCCGCGGTCGGAGTTCCGGTAATCATCCCGGAGGCTAATGTTAAACCGGTCGGAAGATTACCTGACGAAATTGTCCAGGTGTAAGGCGCGGTCCCTCCGATTGCTTGCAGAGCGGCACTATAAGTTGCGCCGGCCTCTCCATTCGGCAAGTTAGAGGTCGTAATTTGCATCTTTCCCGGGGTTTTGGTGACGTTCAGTTTAATGACCGGTTTGAACATAATTTGGCCGTTGCCGGTGACATTCACCGAGTTAGCTGCATCGAAGTCGAATACCAGGACGGTCGTCTTACCGGCTACGACCTCAAATGGTTGGACAAACTTAAGTTTGCCGCTCGGCAGTTTAGCTTCCTGGGTCTTGCCATCAATCGTAACTTCAACTTTGGTGACATCCATTCTTATCTGAGTATAGGTTCCGGGCGCCAGAGCGGAAGTAGCCAGGACCTGTTCGAGCCCCTTCACTTTCAGAAGATCAAAGGTGTTAGTTCCGCTTAGTTTCAGTGGTATCCAGCCGCTATTGTCTTCAGGGGTTGAGGTTGCCATTGCAGTAGCGGTGGCAGTGGCCGTCGGAGTCGGACTGGCCGTCCCTCCTGCCAGATGAATCTCTATGCTGGAAACGGTAACAAGCACGGCGGTGACATTCGGCTTGGCCGGAGCATCCGTCACCCGCACTTCAACATTGCCCGCGGCGGCAACCGGCACTGTTGCAGTAGATGCGGGGTTCGTTCCGGTGGGCGCGGTGGCCGCAGTTGTGCTGCCGGAGTTCGTTCCGGCTGGTGTTTGCGAAGTTGCCGGGGCAGTAACACTACCCGGAGTCGAAGAAGATGGCGCCACCGGCGCCGCATGCGCTGACGTGGTTGCAGGTGTCGAAGAGCAACCCGCCATAATAATCGCCATTATTGTCAGAATTCCGATGATGAGTAAAACTGCTTTTCGTTTCATGGTAATCCTCCTGAAAAAATTGAAAGTGTCTTTCTTTCTTTTACTATAAAACGGATGGCGGAGTAAAAAGTTAGGCCTAGCCGCGTTCTTCTCGCCCTTACTTTTGTACTGATTCGGATTGGGACTGTTGATGATTGCTAAATCGCAAATAAATTGGTTATATCCAAACGGTCTCGTCGATTCCGCGAACTTGCAGCCATTATAAACCCTTAAATATGTTTTGCCTGATTCTTTTTACAATTCAATTTAAGTCTGATACATTATAATTTAATGCGCTGAACAAATCTTCTTTGCTTTGTTAAATGTTAACAACATTGGGATTTACAATCTGTCAGCAACCTACACACTTAACTCTTAGCTAAACAGAGCCAGTTCCATCTTTCTGCCTCGCAAAATTGACAATCCGGGAGCATTAATTCTATTATCAGGTAACGCTATGACTAAAACGATTAATGAAATCAATGAAAAGATCAAACAGGGCAAAGCTGTCGTAGTCACTGCTGCGGAAATCATCGAGATCGCCAAACAGGA
>CAIYZD010000450.1 GCA_903930585.1 uncultured Geobacteraceae bacterium
GTTGAGCATCTCGTTCTCATACAATTGGCAGTCTATTATAAATTAGCGTTGTTAAAAAGTTCGAAGTGCGTCCACCAGGGGACGCCATTTCGGATTTGTGATGAAATAAACAACTTTGCAATTGCTTGCGTGCAACACAAAATTTGGTATAGAATTTTTTATGAGAATTGCAATTTACTATCTAAAAAGTTCTAAGTGCGTCCACTACGGCGTACCAAATATCAAAAAGGTCATTTCCCCCTTGGGAAGGGGCCTTTTTGCTTTGAAACTCTGCATTCTTAACTGCACGTGGATTCTCAATTAACATGTGCATGTCGGTTGCATACTAATTGGCCATCAAGCACCTGACGCACCTTGCTGGCTAAATCAGGTAACGAAAATGGTTTCTGGATAAAATACACCCCCTCATCAAGAACCCCGTGCTGGGAGATTGCATCAGCCGTATATCCGGACATATACAGACACATGAGTTGAGGATTTAGTGAAAGCAGTTTATTGGCCAAGTCCTTGCCATTCATCACTGGCATTATTACGTCTGTTATAAGCAGGTTTATCACCCCATCATATTCTTTAACCAGACGGATCGCATCCATCGGAGAATTTGCCTGAAGTACGTTAAAGCCCTGCTTTGTAAGGGTGCTGGTTGCCATTTTCAGGATTGCCGAATCGTCTTCCACCAACAGTATGGTTTCTCGACCGAGCGAAACTTGCATTACTACATCTTTATTCGATTTCGACCCAATCTCGCCCACATGACGAGGGAGGTGAATCGAAAAGGTCGTTCCCTTCCCCAGTTCGCTGTCAAGTGTGATGAAGCCGTTGTTCTGTTTCACAATGCCGTACACAGTGGCCAGTCCGAGGCCCGTGCCTTCTCCGAGACCTTTGGAAGTAAAGAACGGTTCAAAGACATGGGACATTGTTTCCTGATCCATACCACTACCATCATCACTGACACTAAGATGTATATATTCACCGGGAAGTGAATCAGGATGATTTTGACAGAAGTCCGCATTAAAAGTATTGTTTCGAGTCTTGATAGTGACCTGTCCCGTGTTCTTTATGGCATCCCTGGCGTTGACACAGAGATTGGCAAGAATTTGGTCTATTTGGCTGGGATCAGCCTTTATTAACCAGAGGTCCGGGGCTGGATGCCAGGCTAGATGTATATCCTCACCAATGAGACGCTGAAGCATTTTGAGCATGCCCGAAATTGTATCGTTCAAGTCTAGAACTTTTGGAGCGATAGTCTGTTTTCGGGCAAAGGCTAACAGCTGATTAGTGAGGTCAGCTGAACGGTATGAAGTTTTATTTATTTCTTCAAAATATGTATGATAAAGTGTCTCCGGATCAGACTCCATCAAACCCATTTGAGAATACCCCTGGATTACTGTTAACATGTTATTGAAATCATGGGCAATGCCTCCAGCCAATCGTCCAATCGATTCTATTTTCTGAGCTTGATATAGTTCCGCTTCAAGTTTGGCCTTCTCATTATGAATATTTTTTTGTTCGGTAATATCTTGAAAAACAAGGTAGGCGGCAATAAGATCGCTTTTAGTGTTATAAATCGGTTTTGCACTGACTAAAGCCCAATGAGTAGTGCCTTTCTTAGTCACAATTTTTCTTTCTTGACGTAATGTACTGTGACCCCGCAAGGCCAGGGCCAACGGTGTTTTGCTTAAAGGAGTTAGATTGCCTTCGATATCATAGTTTTGATAGGATGGTTTGAAATCAACCAAAGCCTGTCCAATCGGCGTCGGTTCATCTGAAATCCCCAAAATCTCCTGACAAGCGGTGTTAACTATACGAATTATTTTATCCGGCATACTTACCAGCATCATAGGTATTGGTGATTGTTCAAAAGCAGCATCCAGCAACGTTTTAGATGTTGCCAATTTTTCTTCTGACTGTTTACGTTCGGAGATATCACTTGACACACCGATAACGCCAATAATATTGCCGGAATTGTCCCGCCATGGTGTTTTATGAGAGAGAAAAGTCTTGCCGTTTTCAATACCCAGTTCCTCACATTCGTATGCTTGACCGCTCGACATTACATATTTATCTGTCTTTCTGAATGCATCTGAAGTTTCGGCAGATACCAAATCTGTGTCCGTTCTACCGATAACCTCATTAATCTTATAACCGAGCATCTGTGCTCCGGCTCCGTTTATTGAACGATATGTCCCGAAGGCATCTTTTGCGTATATCGCTTCAGTTGCGCTTTCAATTATAGTTTTAAGTAATAATTGATTCTGCGTTAACTCATCTTCAGTTTTTTTGCTATCAGTAATGTCGAGCATGAAATTGAGACTGCATTTCCTCCCTTCGATTTCAATTAGTTCGCATGAGACCAGAAAGTCTCTTAATTCACCATTACGCATCCTGTTACGGATTTCGTGGTTTCTGAGCGTGCCATTCTTGATTAGATCATCCACATATCGTTGCCGATCAACGGTGTTAAGCCAGAATCCCAATTCCGTGGAAGTCTTCCCAATTACCTCGTTTCTTTGGTAACCAGTAGTTGAGAGCTGTCGATCATTGACATCAATATATCGACCATCCTTCATTGATACGATGGTGATTAGTGCCGGACAAGCGTTGAAAGCCTTTGAGAATTTTTCTTCGCTTCTCTTTAACGTTTCCTCTGTCTGTTTACGACCACTGATGTCACGAATGTTTGCTTGAAGTGTTGTTTTTTCATCTTTGATTATCCTCGTAAGGAGCACGTCAGCCGGAAATTCTTCTCCCGAGATCCTTCGGAGAGTCCATTCGAAGAAACAATTACTGTCCTTCATCGCTATTTCTATCATTTCGATGGCTTTTTCGGAGGACAAGCGTCCATCAGGTTGTTTTGCAGGAGACAAATCCCAAAACCCAATGGACAAGAGTTCAGCTTCATTGTGAGCCCGAAACATGTTAACAGCAGCCTGGTTGCCAGATAAAAATGTCCTAGAGAGCGGTTCAAACATTATAAGGGCATCGCGTGAATTGTCGTACAGGCCACGGTATTTCAATTCGCTATTCTGAATCTCCAACTTTTGAATTTCCAACTGTTTAAGATTCTCAGCCAGTTTCACCGTAAACCTACGGTGGTTGATGTATGCAATTACTAAGAAGATAATAAGTGTAATGGAGACAATTATGCCGAGTATCAAAAGCTTTTTTTGATGTTTTTGCTCTGCGAAACGCAGGATCAGATCTTCATCTCTATGTTCGTATTTTAAGAGCAGCTTACTATAATCGACACCGGCCATGTAACGGTTAACGATATCTGCAAGGCGTTTGTGTTGATCCGTTTTATTCAGGTAAAATCCATACCTGCGTGGTGATTCCAAAATTGTATGAATTAGAATCAGATCGACAAATCCGAGATTGAATCGATCATCCTGAAACACATCTTTGTTTTGCAGGGCAACATCAATTTGGCTATTCTGTAGCGACTTGTAAAGATCTGCCTGATTGTCATACTGAACAATCTGGGGGCTTGGGATAAAAGGTTGGATGAAAGATATGATAGCGGAGGCTTTGGTTACACCAACTTTATAGGCGGCCAGATCACGTGTGTTCTTGATTTTGATATTGCTGGATTTTTTAGCGATAATTCCGTAATAGGTATCGTAAAAACTTGCTGTGAATATGCCGCCGTCAGCACGTTTTTCCGTAAAGCTCACCGGCATCAGCAAATCTATTTCGTTACTTTTTAATAGATCTTCCTTTTTTGACCATGTTAGTTTTGGATTATGCAGAAATTGGTATTTCAGGCCCAGTCTGTCAGCAATATGGAGAAAGAGATCAACACTGATGCCTTGGTAGGAATTTGTTTTCTTATTGAAGGTTGAAAGTGGTTCGAAATGGTCATCAATCATTACTCTTAGAGGTGCCAATGATTGAATGAAGCGTGATTCCTGCTCGCTTAGAGAGAAACTGCTATTTTGATGAATTAGGTCATTTGATTCACTTGCCAAACCAATACTGGCAGCGATAGACATCAACATCACTGCAATTATTATAAATAGACAAGGCCTAATATTCATTTTGGTGATGCTCCTGTGAAGTGTGGTCTGCCAGGCAATCTTTCCCCAAAAATACGAATATTGTTTTTCACAACCTTATACATATATTTATTAGAAGTGTCTATTATAAATAATGAATAACAATTTCGCGTAATAAATGGGTGTACTGCTTTGTCTCCCCGGTTGCCACCTTACAATTGCTTGTGTGCACCACTTAATTTGGTATATAGTATTTCACCGGGACTGCAATTTAGCATCTCAAGAAAACCGCACCGGATTCTAATCAGTTCACCCGTCTGTTGTACACCCTACAGTTCATTTTGTCCGTCATGCGGACGAAAACACTATTTTCAGGTATCTCACCATGCGCAATGGAATTATCGTCTGCATAACACTTGCCGTCATTGTATTAGCTGTTTACTGGCAAGTGGGAAACAGCAAATTTATTATAATGGATGACCCTGGATATGTAACAGAGAACCTTCACGTATTATCTGGGATATCGAGGAGTAGTTTTGTATGGGCTTTTACCAGCGTAGAGGCGGACAACTGGCATCCTCTTACGTGGCTATCGCACCAGGTTGATGTGGAGCTATACGGCAATGACCCACGCGGGCATCACTACACCAACGTTATTATCCATATAGCCACCACACTGATTATTTTTCTCCTGCTTTTTCGCTTAACAGGCTTGCTTTGGCAGAGTGCAATTGTCGCGGCTTTGTTTGCGCTCCACCCCCTGCATGTGGAATCGGTTGCCTGGGTGGCAGAACGGAAGGATACGTTGTGCGCATTCTTCTGGTTCGTAACACTCATGCTGTATTATGAATATGTAAAAAGCCGGAAACCTTTACTGTACATCATTACTCTTGCATCCTTCCTTCTGGGGCTCATGTCTAAATCAATGTCCGTAACACTTCCTGTTATTATGCTCCTGGTCGATATCTGGCCTCTTGACCGTTACAGGCTCGAAATGAAGACACAGGGTATTAATCCTTTCCTGACTCGGCTGACATCTCTTGTAAAAGAAAAGATCCCTTTCCTTGTTTGTTCCCTTTTAGTAGGGTGTATTACCTTCTACGCTCAGAAAAAGGCGATAAAAAGCCTTGATGCGCTGCCCCTCTGGTTTAGGATTGAAAATGCCATCGTTTCCTATGTGAGGTACCTTTTCAAGACATTCTGGCCAACAGACCTCGTTTTCCCGTATCCCTACCCTTCTTCTATCTTGCTCTGGCAGGTGATCGGTTCATTTGTTCTCCTTACCCTTATTACTGTGTTAACCATCTTGTCTATCCGGCGACACCCATACCTTTTAGTCGGCTGGTTCTGGTTCCTGATCACACTTTTACCCGTGATCGGAATAATCCAGGTTGGGTTGCAGCCCATGGCTGATCGATATACGTACATTCCTTTAACCGGACTTTTTATTATGGTCGTATGGGGAGGTTCATCCGTTACAAAGAACCTTCGGCGTAGGGAGGGAATACTCGCGCTCAGTAGCGGTATGGTACTACTTATATCTTCGGCTTTGTCCTGGCAACAAGTTGGGCACTGGAAAGACGGAGTATCCCTTTTTCGGTATGCCCTTGAACATTCTACAGAAAACTTTGTCGCTCATAATGCCCTTGCAACCACGTATGCAAAGAGAAATGAGCTCGATGCCGCAATAAAGGAATTCGAGGAATCAATTAAAATAAAGCCACGTGATCCGGTGGCGCATATCAATCTTGGACTCGTATTACTGGGAAAAAACGATCTAAATGCTGCCATCAATGAATTCGAGACTACACTGAAGTATGAATCAGAAACCAATATCGGTGGAGCTCGTCAATACCTGCAGATTGCTCTTGACCGAAGAAAGATGCAGGAGTTGAAAAGCAAATAAACAAAGAGGGCCGCAACAAAAAATATCCGCTTCTTACCGAGCCCTCCCGTGACGTTACCAGCCACCTCTTTTACCCTTGATTCTGCTTGACAAAATTGAGCGTCCCCCCCGCCAGAAGTTCCCGGCGCTGGCGATCCGATATTTCCAGCACTGTTATGATTTTCCTGCCATTGACCACCACCGGAATTTCTCCGGCTCCGCTCTCGATAAGCCGTCGCAGGTCAGGAAACGAGACCTGATCCCCCTGTGCAAACAGCTCCATATCAGCCGGATGTTTGAAAACCAGCGGCACAATACCGAAATTAACCAGATTGGCCTTGTGAATACGGGCAAAACTCTTGACTATTTTGGCGCGGATTCCCAGATAACGGGGCGCAATTGCGGCGTGTTCGCGGGAAGAACCCTGCCCGTAGTTTTCCCCGGCAATGACAATACCGTTTCCGGTTGCACGGGCACGGACAGGGAAATCGGCATCCACCTGTTCGAACACATGCTCGCTAATGGCGGGAATATTGCTGCGAAGCGGCAACACCTTGTTACCGGCCGGCATGATATGGTCGGTCGTAATATTATCACCAAGCACGATGACAACACCGGCGTCCAGAATATCGGGCAGTGCCTCGAAATCCGGGAACGGGACGATATTCGGCCCGGTCTTGATCTCAACCGCAGCACTCTCCTCCAACGGGAGAGGAAAGATGATACCTGAGTCGTCCAGAAGATAGGTATCGGGATTCTGCACCGCCGGATACGACTTCACCTTTCCCACGTCACGCGGATCGGTAATGACACCATGGATACCCGATGCCGCCGCGGTCTCCGGCGAGCAGAGATATACCTTGTCTCCTTTGGTGCCGCTTCTGCCCGGAAAGTTGCGCGGGAAGGTGCGCAGGCTCACCTGATCCGTCCCCGGCGCCTGCCCCATTCCGATGCATCCGAGGCAGCCTGACTGGTGAATGCTGACTCCGGCCATCAACAGCATCAGGACACCGCCATCCTGGGCAACATTTTCAAGTGCCTGACGGCTCCCCGGATTGACATGGAAATGCACTCCTGGAGCGACACGATTCCCCTCCATGATCCGGCAAACGGTCATGAGATCGCGATACGACGAGTTCACCGAACTGCCTACGATAACCTGATCAACCTTTATCCCTGCCACTTCGCGGACCGGCACCACGTTATCGGGAGAAGATGGGCAGGCAATCAGCGGTTCCAGCGAAGAGAGATCGATTTCATCGTACTCATCGTACCCGGCCCCCTCATCAGCAGCCAGCGGCAGCCAGCTCTCACCCCTCCCCTGTGAAACCAGAAATCGGCGCGTCAGTTCATCCGAAGGAAAAATAGAAGAGGTTGCCCCCAGTTCCGCCCCCATATTGCCGATAGTGGCACGATCGGTAGCGGAAAGCGATGCCACGCCGGGACCGTAATACTCGATTACCTTGCCGATACCGCCTTTGACCGTATGACGCCGCAACATCTCCAGAATAACATCCTTGCCGGAAACCCAGTCAGGAAGCGAGCCGGTCAGTTTGATACCCATGACCTTCGGACAAGGGAGATTGAAGGGGTGACCTGCCATGGCCAGCGCCACATCGAGACCACCGGCGCCGATGGCCAGAACCGACAGTCCGGCTGCTGTCGGAGAATGGGAGTCAGCCCCCAGCAGGGTAAAGCCCGGAACTCCGAAGCGCTCCAGATGCACCTGATGAGAAACACCGTTGCCCGGCCTGGAAAGATACACCCCGAATTTCATCGCGGCCGAGGTTAGAAATGTATGGTCATCGGCATTCTTGTAGTCAGTCTGGAGCAGATTATGATCGATATACTGCGCAGCCAGATCGACTTTGACACGCGGCAGTCCCATGGCGATAAATTCCAGCATCGCCATGGTGCCGGTAGCATCCTGCAACAACGTATGGTCGATTTTTATCGAAATTTCTGTCCCCGGTACCAGCGTCCCCTCAACGAGATGCGCTTCCAGGATCTTGGTAGTAAGATTCTTCTTCATGTCCGACACCACCTCTCGTTTTTTTTAAGTATACACCTATTCACGACGAAAGGTTACACATGAATCGCTTCTTTGTGCAGATCCAGCGCCGCCTCGCGGACAGCCTCGGGGAGCGTTGGATGGGCATGGCAGATCAGTGCGATGTCGCGTGCCGTTCCGCCAAAACTCATCACCGCGGCCGCCTCGGCAATCAGGTCTGAGGCTCGTGGTCCAACGATATGAATACCAAGCACCCGGTCACTTTCGGCATGGGCAAGTATTTTAACAAAACCTTCCGTTTCATCCATGCAGCGCGCCCGGCCAAGAGCGGCAAAATTAAATCGGCCACTGCGATACGGTATGCCCGACTCCTTGAGTTGTTCTTCCGTCGCGCCGACAGAGGAAGCTTC
This sequence comes from uncultured Geobacteraceae bacterium, assembly GCA_903930585.1. Lineage (GTDB taxonomy): Bacteria > Desulfobacterota > Desulfuromonadia > Geobacterales > Pseudopelobacteraceae > JACRCG01. The sequence continues at coordinate 8,302 of CAIYZD010000450.1, forward strand.
CGGCCAGGTATAGACCGCACCCGGGATGAACTCGTATTCGACCTTGGTTGACATCCCCGTCATCCGCTCGACACATGCGACCCCTTCTTCCGATGCCTTGTGCGCCAGCATCGGACCGGCCACCAGATCTCCAATTGCAAAAACCCCCGACAGCGACGTCTGGTACGAGTCATCGACGACCACCCGCCCCGCCGTATCCAACGCCACTCCAAGCGCCTCCAGGCCGAGACCGGAGCTGAGCGGCCGGCGTCCAACCGCCACCAGCACCTTGTCGCAATCGATCTCTTCGCTGCCGGTTCCGGAGTTAAACTGGACCATCGCCTTGGCGCCAATCCGGCGCACGGCGGTAATGCGGGTGCCCAGCTTGAACTGGATTCCCTGTTTGCGGAGAGAGCGATACAGCATATCCGCCACTTGACGATCCATATTCGGCAGAACCTGCGGCAGCATTTCCATGACCGTTACCTGGGCGCCCAGCCGCCTCCAGACCGAGCCTAGTTCCAGACCTATAAACCCGCCACCGGCCACGATGAGATGTTCCGGAACCTGGTCGAAGGAGAGCGTTTCGCGGGCAGAGACTACGACCTGACCGTCAAACGGAATGCCCGGCAACGCGGTCGCCTCGCTGCCGGTGGCAAGCAGCACCTTCGGAGCGACGAGGACAACCGTTGCGGGCGGAACTAGGTCCGGAAGAGCCTGCTGACCGCCCGGCGTCGGTTCCGGAACCGCCGGTTCGACCTCAACCCGGTGCAGACCGGCGGCATCGATCCCCTTGAGCAGGGCAGTGCCGTGAAACCGCTCGATTTTGTTTTTCTTGAACAGGTAGGCAATGCCGTCGGTCAGCTTCTTGACCACATCCTCCTTACGCATCAACATGGCAGCCAGATCGAGACGCGGCGGATCGATAGCAATGCCGTGCAGCGCAAATTTATCGCGGGCAAGGGCAAAAAGTTCACTGGAGTCAAGCAGCGCCTTACTCGGAATGCACCCCTCGTTCAGACAGACCCCGCCAAGTGTGGCACGTTTTTCAACCACGGCAACCTTCATGCCGAGCTGGGTTGCGCGAATGGCAGCCACATACCCCCCCGGCCCCGCGCCGACAACGATTAAATCAAATGTAATTTCAGACATATTTCCTCCATTATTATCCCTCAACCAGCATCCTTCATCCCTCCAAAAGCAGCTCTTCCGGCTCCTCGATATACTCCTTGACCTTTTTGAGGAATCCGACCGCCTCACGACCGTCGATGATACGATGATCGTAGGAGAGCGCCAGATACATCATCGGGCGGATAACAATCTGTCCGTCGCGCACGACCGGACGGTCCTGGATGGCGTGCATCCCCAGTACGGCGCTTTGGGGAGGATTGAGAATCGGCGTGGAGAGCATAGAGCCGTAGATACCGCCGTTACTGATGGTAAAGGTTCCCCCTTCCAGATCCGTGATGGCCAGACGATTGGTTTTTATTTTCTCGACAAAGGCGGCAATCGCCTGATCGATCTCATAAAATCTAAGATGATCGGCATTGCGCAGAATCGGCACCACCAACCCCTTGTCACCACCGATGGCCACACCAATATCATAAAAATGATGATAGACGATGTCATCTCCGACGATACTGGCATTAACCAGCGGAAACTCCTTAAGCGCTTCAATACAAGCCTTGACAAAAAAGGGCATATAGCCGATGGCGATGCCGTGCCGTTGCATAAAATGTTCACGGTAGTTGCGGCGCAGGGTCATGACGTGGGAGAGATCCGCCTCGTTAAACGTTGTCAGCATGGCGGTCTGCTGCCGTGCAGCCACCAGCCGTTCGGCGACACGCTTGCGCAGCGGCGACATCGGGCGACATTCTTCGCGACCGGATGAATAGGGCGGCGACTCCTCCGTCCTGACGGAAAGCGGTTGCACCGGCACTGCTGTCTGCGGCGGGATGGCGCTCTGAGGCGCCGGCACGGAAGCCTCACCCTGTTTTCCAGACATAGCGGCCGCCGCTTCAACAACCGGTGCCGGACGCACGGAAGGGGGCAGCTTCGACTTTTCCTCGATACGTGTGAACAGGTCGTCAAGGGTAATGCGCCCTCCCTTGCCGCTCCCCGCCACTTCGTCCGGGGAAATATTCTGTTCCCGCATCTCACGCCGTACGGAGGGAGACGACGGCGGAGTCACACTTTTATCAGCCGGCTCCGTTACCGGGGGAGTAACAACCGCTTCCGGAGTGGCAGCAGGTTCCTCAATCACACCGATTATCGCCCCGACCGCCACAGTTGTCCCCTCAAGCACCGATACCGTGAGGACTCCGGACAGATCGGCATTCAGATCGAGCGTAATTTTATCGGTTTCGATCTCGCAAAGCGGTTCATCCCGTTTGACCAGATCACCGCTTTTTTTGAACCACTTGGCCAGCAGCGCCTCGCGCACCGACTCGCCGACTTCTGGTATGCGTATTTCCATAATAGACTCCCAAAAAAACGTTGTGAAATACCTGGCACTATTAAATGAAATAATCGAAGAGTTGAATAATCAAAAGGCGACTGTAAGGCCGCCTTTTGCTGAAACAAATGCACTCGATACCACTACGCCTGCTCTTTCAAATGTTCCCTGCCGAATGGCGACATCTGCCGCAGGCGGGCAACGATCTGCGGCATCTCGCGGATGACCGTATCGATCTCGGCATCGGTGGTATAGCGCGACAAAGAGAAACGGATCGAGCCATGGGCGCAGGTGAACGGCACACCCATTGCCCGGAGAACATGGGATGGTTCCAGCGATCCCGAGGTGCAGGCGCTGCCCGATGAAGCGCAAATGCCGTACTCCGACAGCAGCAGCAAGATGGCCTCCCCCTCGACATATTCAAACGCTATCGAAGTAGTATTGGGCAGTCTCTCGGCACCGCCGCCGTTGATACGGGCATGGGGAATCGCCGCCATCAACTCATCCTGCAAGCGGTCGCGCATCGCCTTGACCACCGTATTTTCGGCGTCCATATGGAGACCGGCCAGCTCGCAGGCTTTTCCCAGCGCAATGATCGCCGCGGCGTTTTCGGTGCCGGCACGGCGGCTTTTTTCCTGATGGCCACCCACCAGAAACGGGCGGAACGGAGTGCCGCGCCGCACGTACAACACGCCTATACCCTTGGGAGCGTGAAGCTTGTGGCCGGAGAGCGAGAGCATGTCGATGCTCGATGCGGCCATGTTGATCGGGATCTTGCCGATAGCCTGCACGGCATCGCTATGAAAAAGAGCCCCCTTCGCCTTGGCAAGAGCGGCTGCTTCCTCTATCGGAAAAATGACGCCGGTTTCGTTGTTTGCCCACATCAACGAAACAATCGCCGTATCGGTATCGATCGCGGCTTTCAATTCGTCCATATCAAGACAACCGGCGCCATTGACACCGATTTCCGTCACTCGATACCCCTTCTGGGTCAGGTTGCGGCACTGGGTCAAAACTGCCGGATGCTCGACGCGGGAGGTAATGATGTGGCGACGGTCGGGAAAGACTTCAAGCGCCGAGCGGATAGCGGCGTTATCGCTCTCGGTGCCGCACGCGGTAAAAATAATTTCATCCGGCGATGCTCCGAGCAGATGAGCCACACGCCCCCTGGCCTCGTTCACCTTGCTCTGCACCTGGCCGCCAAAAAAATGCATCGAACTCGGGTTGCCGTACAGTTCGCAGAAATAGGGACGCATTTCCTCGAAAACCGCCTCGTCGACCTTCGTGGTAGCATTATTGTCGAGATAGATTTCTTTCATTGGTTGACCTCCTCCACCACGATATCCTCGGCAACGAGGTCGCGCAGCTTGGCTTCAACCATACGGGCGGTGTTACCGGACGAGGCGCAGCCGGCACACGCTTTACGAAATGCCACCTGTACCTTCGAGCCGTCGATATCGATCAGCTCCAGATCGCCGCCATCAGCCCAGAGGAGCGGCCTGATGTCGCGCTCCAGAACTTCCTGGATCAGCTGCATCTTCTTCATGTTGGAGAGCTTTTCAGGACGCTTGCGTGGCTGCGCATCGGCGTCTCCCAGCACCTTGGCAATCAGATCCTGAATCTTGGGAATGCAACCGCCACAGGCGCCACCCGCCTTGGTAAAATTGGTCACCTGCTCGACTGTTGTCAGCCGGTTGGTCTCGATTACTTTACTGAGGAAGGTATCGGTTATGCCGAAACATTTGCAGACGATTTCTCCTTCGTAATCGGGATAGGCATGACCATGGTCATGTTCACTGTCATGGGCGGGGATTTCCATGCCGCGATACTTGAATATTGCCACCTCCAGCGCTTCCTGTCCCATGACCGAACAGTGCATCTTTTCTTCCGGCAGCCCGCCGAGAAAATCGGCAATATCCTGATTGCTGACGGCCAGCGCTTCATCCAGGGTTTTCCCCTTGACCATCTCGGTCAAAGCCGATGAGGACGCAATGGCACTGGCGCAGCCAAAGGTCTGAAACTTGGCGTCGACTATCTTGTCCTTGTTCTCGTCCAGCTTGAGATAAAGCTTGAGCGCATCACCGCACGCCAGACTGCCAACCTCGCCAACAGCGTCGGCGTCGGGTATATCTCCCACATTGCGGGGGTTCAAAAAATGGTCTTTCACTATCGGCGTATAATCCCACATGGTGTATCTCCTTAAAAACGTAGTTATTTAGATTCAACCCAGAATAAACTTACGACCCGCCGCCATCACTTCGGCAAGACGGGCGTCGTTACCCGCTTCGCCGTAGAGGCGTACTACCGGTTCCGTGCCCGATTTACGGAACAACATCCAACTGCCGTCATCAAGCAACAATTTCGTGCCGTCAATCCTGATGATTTCCGTGACCTTGGCCCCGGCAATCTCGGCAGGAAGCCCGTTAACCTTGCTGCCATACACTTTTTCAAGCTCCGGCGACAGCTTCAGGTTATCGCGACGGGTGACGAAACGCCCCACTTCGCCGTACAGCCGGTCGAGAAGTTCACGGATACTCTTCCCTTCGCGGGCCACCATTTCGGCCACCAGAAAACAGGCCAGGATGCCGTCCTTCTCCGGAACGTGTCCCTTGATCGTCAGACCGGCGCTCTCTTCCCCACCGATGACCAGCTTGTCCTGGCCGATCAGTTCGCCGATATACTTGAAACCAACCGGCGTCTCGTACACCGGGACACCATGTTTCTTCGCCACGGCGTCGATCAGGTGCGAGGTTGCCACGCTGCGGGCTACCCCCCCTTCAAGCTTGCGCACCCGGATCAGGTAATCCAGCAGCAGGGCGATGATATAGTTCGGCTCGATATAACTGCCGTCGGCATCCAGAATACCGAAGCGGTCGGCATCACCGTCGGTCGCAAGGCCGAGCTTGATATCGGGATTATTCTTGACCAGGGAAATGAAATCGGGAATATGCGCCTCGGACGGTTCTGGCGGATGTCCGCCAAAGTAGGGGTCGGGACGGTCGTTGATAATGTGGTACGGGATCCCGCGCTTCTGAAACGGTTCGTCCAGGTAGCCGCGCCCGGTGCCGTACAGCGGATTGAGCGCCACCAGACCCAATGTGCCAATGGCGTCAAAATCCACCTTTTGCTCAAGGGCCTTCATATACTCGCCATGCGGGTTGATGGTCTCCATCAGCCCCTGTTTAGCGGCATCTTCAAGCGATAGTTCCGTATAGCACGCACTCCCGATTGTTGCATTGGCGCGGCGCTCGATCTCACCGGTCGTTTCCGGCAGCGCCGGACCGCCCGAAGAGGGGGAAAATTTGACGCCGTTATATTCGGGCGGATTATGACTGGCGGTAAAGTTGATGCCGCCGGCCGCACCGCGCCGCAATATTTCAAACGAGATAACCGGTGTGGGAGTATCCCGCTCGCACACATACGCCTTGATTCCGGCCCCGGCCAGGACACGGGCGGACGCCTCAACAAACCGTTGCCCCATAAAACGGGTATCGCATCCGATCACCACACCTTTGTCCTGTTCGCCTGACGCCTTGATGGTATCGGCGATGGCCTGCACAACGACCTTGACATTATCGAAGGTGAAATCCTCGCACAGGATTCCACGCCAACCGGACGTTCCAAACGTAATTTTCGACATTGCACCCCTCCAGGATATAACAGGACATCTTTTGTCGTGTTAGAATAATACACATGTGGCCACTCGTCAAGACAAAGAAGAAGCATACCCCCACAAAGATATCCCCACAAAAGATATTGACACTAACCACTGCTCTTACTACACTTCCGCATGAAAAAAATCCACGCAATATCTTCCGGGTTACTATCCATGATAAAACTATTCATGCTTCTCTTCTGTGCCGTTCTTGTTTTCCATGTACCTGTTGATGCCTCTGCAGAAATAATCGACGTACTTATTAAAGGGATCGACAATGGCATAAAATCCAGCAGGGATACGGATTACAAGGAAGCTGTCATGAATGCAAAACTCCAGGCCATAGAAAGGGCGGGGGTAGCGATCTCAGCGCTGACAAAAGTGGAAAACTTCATGCTCAGATACGATATGGTCGAAAGCAGTGCGAAAGCGGTTCTGCTGCCCGGTTTCCAGATCATTGACATGGGATATCAGACTGACGGCACGTATCAGGTGGTACTCTCCGGGAAAGTTCAAACCGGAGAGGAAAAAGCTGCTGCCGGAAAGTTATGGGGAAAGCTTCGTGCCAAACCGCTTGAACTGGATAATTTCAAAGACGCTTTCGACATCTGGTCCGATGCATCCGCCAGTAACATTGAAAATCAGTATATTAACAATGAGAATGGAACCGTTTCGGATCTGAAAACCGGTCTTATGTGGGCTACCTCATATGAAATAAAAGAAAATATTCTTGAAGCGAAACAGTATATTGAACAGCTCAACCGGAAGGGGTTTGCCGGCTATACCGACTGGAGAATCCCGACGCTCAATGAGGTCGCGTCCATCGTTGAACCCAAACCGGGCGGGAAACTCAACAGCGGCAGGCAAAGTTACCTGGACCCCATATTCGACATCCGCCCCTATTGCTGGTACCTCTGGAGCGCAGACCGGTTCGCCAAGGGGAATTTTCTGGCCTATATCGGTGAGAAGAAGGGTGGCCTTGCAATCCCCGGTGAACTGTACCAGGCGGACGGCATCTGTGTTTCATGCATCAAGGCGGTCAGAAGCATCCCGCAGCAGTAACACAGTATCAATTCTCGATTTTCATCTTGTTTCTGACGGCATTCATTTTCTGTTCCGTAATATCCTCGTACTCTCCGGCAATCCAGCGTTTCTCAGCATCCCAGTACTCCGGACTTTTCTTCTCGTTGACAACCACGTTCGCCGCCATGGTCAGCATGACCGCCTGCGCCTTTTGCGTCTTGATAAGCTCACGCGGCAGACCGGACCAGTCGATGACGGTATCCACCGGGCGACCGTCCACATCTTTTGCAAACGGCTCGTAATAGAGCCGGTCCGTACGTGAGAACGTCCGCACCGTAACACCGTCGTATTTATCGACCACCTTGATCGTATCCATGGGCCGATACACAACGGCAAACAGGGTAAATCCCTTACTGTTCGCCGTATCGATACTCGTCAGAATATAATGTTCCGCATCCTTGACGCCGTAGCGGTTCAGAACCTTTTGAAAATATTCCGATGCATGCTTCATCCGTTGGAACACTTCTCCCGTATCGCCTGACTCCGGAACGCGCGAAATCCTTTTTCCGTACGCGGACTCATAGGTATCATCCAGAGTTACTTTCGCATTGGACGCGATCAACCCCTTGTTGATGGTATCAAGACTGGTCGAAAGATAATAGGGCATGGCGGAAATCCCCTCCACCAGACCGGCGGCTATTTGCAGCGGTGAGAGAACCATCCGGGCAATACCGGAAAAGGTTTTGCCAAAACCGGTTTGTACTTTTTTCCCCTCCTGGGTTGTAGCCACACAGGAAACCAGTACGGTCAAACCAAGCAGAATCAAAATCAGCTTTTTCATAGTTGTATTCCTCCTCTGATTACCGACGTTTCACTCACGATTATTTGCTCAGATCAAGCACATCAGCCATGTTACAGGCATTGTCGACAAAACAGACGATACTTTTTTCCAGGCGGTCATAATCCGGGTTGAAGGTGCCACGCCGCCAGTAATCGTAGTCGAGAGCCTGCTTCTCGTTGGCGGTGCCGATATTATTCTCACCGAAAACAGTCTTTGCCGAACCTTTCTGGCAGTTGGCGAAGTCAGCCGGATTGCCGTTTCCTTCGTAAGATTTGCAATTCCGATAGACACCGTTAACGCCGTAATGCCTGTCGCCGGGACTGACCGGAACCGCTATATGGGCCATGTTGGCGAAGCGAAAGCGGGTGCCGTTGTACTGCCGGGCGATGTCATTCAGTTCAATTTCGGCGATATCGGCACACCGGGGCGCTGTTTTGTCATCCGTATAGCGGGAATGGTACCAGATAAGAGCACGACGCGTACCGCTCGTTGCGTCACAGAAGAATCTACGCGCGGCGGTTGCATCTATTGTCGCGTCATCGGCACTTACCGCCATCAGGAGCGGGATGTCCAGTTTGTAGGTCCCATCCGCCAATTCTTTTGTCAGCTTGTAAAACTCGGTTGCGGCATTATAGGAAAACGATTCGTAGCGGGCTGCATCCCGTTCGGAAAAAATACTCTCCCAGTCGCTAAAGGTACCGACAAGGCCGGAAAGCCAGATCAGCGAGCTTTTGGCTTTCAGTGCCGGTGACAGCAGAACCAGGCCCTTTACCTTGCCGATGTTCCGCTTGTCTTTTACCTGCCGCAACGCCAGTGCCGTTCCGGTTGAAAAACCGACCAGGTAGACATCCCTGATTCCCTGGTCTTTTTCAAAGCTTCTGACGCCATAATCGGTGATGCGGAGCCATTCTTCACGAGTCATATGCAGTGTGTCACCCGGCACGGTGCCATGTCCCGGCAGCAGCACTGCCCTGATTCGCGCGCATGGATATGCTTTATGCAGTGATTCCGCGGTGCTGCGCATCAGATACGGCGAGTCGGTAAGGCCATGGATCAGCAGGAAACCCTTCCCCCCCCCCTTGACGGACTCACTACAGACATCGCCATCATTCTCCGGAATCTGGAACGGGGCGCGCATCAGTGACGCCTCCTGATTGCTGTAACCGCCCAGAAATGCGCTCTGGCCCGTTGCGGATATTTCGTCCAATGCTTTGAGAATCAGGCTGCGCTGATCGCGGACATACTGGCTGAATTCAGGTTCAGGATCAGTCGCAACAGCTGAACTCCTTCCCGTTGGGCGCAACAGCACTGAAGGAGAGCTGCAGCCGGCGAGGCAAAGCGCAAAGGAGAGTGCAGTTATAAGTACTTTGGCAGTGGTTTGGATCATAAGGACTCCCATCGGATTCTGGCTCAGCAGGTGCGAGCCGTTCCTGGGGATTTGATAGTAATGGAATACACCGATATCACCCTGAATAAGTGGATGTCAATGGATATTACCGCCGACACTTAAACCTCCAAAGGTTGACTCTGCATAAACGAACAGCAGCAAATTACTAGAGTCATATCTTCCGAATAGCATCTCTCAGTACTGACAGTTTATAGGGTTTCTGAATAAATCCTGCTAGGCGCTTACCGACAAACTTCTGGGTTACATCCTGCTCGTTGAAGCCGCTGCTCATAATGACTTTAATGTTCGGGTCGATTTGTCTCAGCTCACGGAAGCATTGTTCACCATCCATATGCGGCATGGTCAGGTCCAGAATTACCAAAGCGATATCCGGTCTGGTTTTGAACATTTCGACCGCCTCTTTGCCGTCATCTGCAGTGATAGCCGAGAATCCTAACTCCTGAAGCATTTCCTTCCCAATAGCCCTTACGGTCTCTTCATCATCTACCAACAGTACGGTGCCGCTACCTCTCCAGTTGTCAGAGTCGCTAACGTGGTTGAATATTTCAACGGGTCTATTACTTGCGGGAAACAGCAACTTGAAAGTGGTCCCCTTCTTTGGCTCACTGTAGATTTTAATGGCACCTTTATGACCTCGGACAATGCCGAGAACTGCGGCCATACCCAATCCTCTGCCGGTAAATTTCGTGGTGAAAAATGGGTCGAATATTTTGGCAAGTGTCGCATTGTCCATGCCACAACCTGTGTCGGCAATCTCCAGGTAGACATACAATCCTTCAGTTAGGTTTTCTTCCAGCCAGACATCTTTGAGATATTTTTTATCACAGTCCATGCAACCGGTGGTAATGGCTATGACTCCGCTTCTATCGCCTATCGCTTCCGATGCGTTGATAACGAGGTTCATAATGATTTGCCTGATTTGAGTGGCATCAGCTTCAACCTGTGGTAATGGTTGATGTGGATTAATCCGTAACACTGCCTTCTTGGAAATGGAGACCTCAAGCATGTGGAGCATATCTTCCAAGAGATTGTTGAGGTCTATAGTCTCTATGACAAACTTCCCCTTGCCTGAGTAAGCCAGCATCTGTTTGGCAAGGTCGGCAGCGCGGGCAGCAGCTTGCTCAATTCGGTGCAGATTCTCGGTGGCTGGTGATTCTTTATTGATGCGCATCAAAGCCAAGTCAGCATTGCCGATGATTGCCATCAGGATATTGTTAAAGTCATGGGCAATGCCACCGGCCAGAATACCCAGGCTTTCCAGTTTCTGGGCATGAAGAAGCTGCTGTTCAAGTTTTATGCGCTGCTCTTCAGCACACTTGCGTTCGGTGTTGTCAATTGAGTAGCCCGCTAAAATATTCCGTTCTCCCTGCACCAGAGGGAACTTGATGGTGGTATAGTTACGCCCGTTCAGATCCTCATCTATTTTAAGAACCTCTCCCCTGGCAATAACCGCCCGGTCGTCGGCATCGGTTTTTGCAGCGAACTCCGCCGGAAACAGTTCAGACATCATCTTGCCCATCATGTCTGATCCGGCAATGCCCACCATCTCTTCAAAATTATCACTGGCCTGTAGTACACGGCTACCGGTCGGGGTTACCTCTTTGATGTAGACATACACCGGTGAGTGGCGCATGAACTGGGAGAATGTTTCATCGCGATTGCGCAGCTCTTCTTCCATCTGTTTACGTTCAGTTAGCTCAACTATTAGTTTTTCTTTGGCCAGATTCAAGTCATAGGTACGTTGTTCAACGCGAAGCTCAAGTTCATCCTTTGATTTTCTCAACTCAGACTCAATTGCTTTCTCCCTTTGCCATCGAATTGACAACAACTTCGAAGAGACCATGGTGACCAGGGTAAAGAGTGCGACAAACCCGGTCTGGGTTTTGACTTCTTTTCGCCATTCAGCAAGATACTCGTCGCTTGCCAAGGCAGCAACTATGACAAAGGGATAGTCTGAAACCTTTCTGTACGATATCATCCTCTCGGTATTATCAATACCGGCTATCCCTTTGTACGTGGCACTATTGTTTCCGGCCTTGTACATGTCAGAGAAATATTTCGATACTACTTTAGAGCCGGTTGCATTGTCAATTTCAGGGTATCTGACAATAAGGGCAAGATCATTATCGCGGAGAGACATCGACCCTTTCTTGCCGACATCTATACTGGAAAAAAGAGTGTTAAAATGTTCGAGGGTCAGAGAACCAAAAACGATACCGGCAAACGAGCCATCCGGAGCATTGACACGGCGGGCAACATTGACAACCCAGCGCTTCGTTACACGTCCGAGCGTCGGTTTTGACAAGAATAATCCGATATGTGAGCTGTCTTGTCCAAAGATAAAGTAGTCGCGGTCAGCAATATTTACAGAAATTCCCGGTTTCAGACCTGTCCCGTAAACAAGGTCACCTTTTGCGTTGGCCATGCGCAATGCCGAGATTGCAGGGAGGTAGGAGTGTAATGTTTTGATATAGTTGTTTACGTTTTCTTCTTCAATCCCTCCGTGTGACATCTGTCTTTCAATTTCTTTTTTCGCAGCAATAAGTGAGATGTCAATTTTGTCTATCTCTCCGTGAATATTTTGTTCAAGGATGCTGGCAATATTCTGGGCTGTCGTGGTTGCCTGCTTTTCGTAGGTAATTTTGCCATGATACAGTGAAAAACCTGCAAGACTGTAAACAAGCAGATTGAGCAATACCACTGTAAATATAAGGCGGTATTTAAAAGCGGGTGAAGAATCAGAATGATTTGTCGCATGAGGCATCTTGATCTCCAATTATAGCCCATAACCGGCTTGCCGACCTTAATGATAGAATCAATCAATCTTTTTATCTCTTCTGGTATAGGAATGTGATTGTATAGCAGGAATTTAGACGAAATTACACGGGAATTAGTCTCCACTAAAAAGAAATTGCATTGGCGGGTGGAAGCTGGGGTTCGGGCCTACAAAAAAAGGGAATAATAATATCAGCAAGATTTTAAAAAAATGTAAGTACCAAGACCAACGACAAAAAAGTGGTAGACAAAGTGGTAGACAAAATCGAGTAGGGTGAGGCGGGCTCATTAGGCCCACCTCATCCCTCTCACAGAACCGTACGTACGGGCCTCGTATACGGCTCATGCCCTTTCTATCCTCATTTGTTTGAGGCGGTTGCTGCCATTCTTACTCTGCTCAAATCGAATAGGCCAAGCTCTCTAAGGTGATCATTAGTAAGAGCCATATTGGCTAACCCACGATGTGCCCTTGTACTCGCTCAAGCTTTCCACCTATGATCCGGAAATCATCGGTGCCTTCGAACGGCTGGGCAGAAGCAGAAAGCAGGCGACATTCACCCACGAGGCGATAAAGCAATTCCTTTCGACAGAACGGGGAAAGCAGGTGCTGGCCAACATGGATGGAGTCACTGCAGGTCAGCAATTGCCGGTTATTCCTCCAAAGGGTGACATGATGCCTGTCAACAAGCCGCTTGATGATACGATAGCGCAGAAAAGTGCTTCCGCATTCCCACTGGACATTGATTGTAGTGATATGTTGGGCAGCATTCTTGAATAGTGCTATGAGCTTGTTGGTGCTTCAGTCCCAAAGAGATAAATTTACAAAAACAACTTTAACTTTATAAAAATCGCATTCCGTGGTATGTATTTTTAAGAAATTGACAATTCGTGGGGTTACCGATGGCGCTTAACTTGAAAAAATTACCGATCCTGTTCCTTTCAGATTCGACAACGTCGGTTGCAATTAGCCGTGAAGCGAAGACAGGCCGCATCAGGAAAATCGGACCACGTATCTATTCGTCCAACACCAGTGACGATCCGACATACATCATTCGGCAGAACTGGCTACAGGCATTGACATTGTTGTTTCCGGGCTGCGTTGTCAGTAACCGGACAGCACTCGAAAGCCGTGTTTCCCCTGCTGGCCGTGTGTATGTAACCGGTGACTATGCCCGTTCTCTCGAATTACATGGAACCAAATTCGTTCAAGTTAAAGGGGCTCCACCAGTAGAGGGGGACACGCCAATGCTAGGTATTTTCATGGCGTCGCGTGCACGCGCTATACTTGAAAATTTGACGCCTTCCCGGGAGCGAAGCGGTGGCGAACTTAAAAACATCCCCAGA
>CAIYZD010000451.1 GCA_903930585.1 uncultured Geobacteraceae bacterium
AACTCCGGCGCAGGCAACGCCTACGGTGGTATTCACGGTTCTGCCAACAATCAGAACACGGTAAATCAAACTGTTGATTCCACTGTAAAAGGTGGTGCTTACGTCGACGGTATGGGTAACACCACCAAGATCGAGCGCTTCCTGCCAGGTCTTGGCAACGCAATGCATGTCCCAGGTACGCTGGGTGGCTTCACCGGTGCAACAACCGTTCCTACTACCACTTCCGGTTTTGCCTACACTTACACCACCGGCGGTGTCTCCAACGATACCAACTGGGAACAGAAATTCTGGCAGCAGACTGCTACCACGAATTTCGATCTGACCGGTAAAATTGCTCCTGCAGGCGCAACAGCCGGCGCCGGCTGCTACACCCTCGGGGCAGCTACTGCCGCTACATCTGCTGTTCGCGGTCCTTCCGTAACCGGTCAGGGCGGTGAAGCAACCGAACTGCTCGATACATGGGGCGGCTGTGAAGACCATGGTGCAAAACAGGGTGGAGGCGATCACGGTTTCGTGAAACGCATTGTCCGTCCGATCACGTACTAAATGAAGTTGTGACCGTGGAGAGAGTTTTTTCTCTCTCCACGAGTTAAACCTGTTATGAAGGCCGGCAGTTATGCCGGCCTTTTTTTCTTTAATTTCCCCTCGGAATTCACAGGAACAGAAATAAAACATGCCTTATCGAAGGCAGACTTTCAGCTTGACGAAAACGGAGGTATCATATACGATACCACTATGTATCCACAGCGCGTAGTCATCGATACCAACATACTGTATTCCGGACTATATTCATCAGTCGGCGCTTCGTTTCAATTACTCCGACTTGTTCGCTCTGGTCAGGTAATTCCGTGCATATCAGTAACACTCGCAATGGAATATGAAGCAGTGTTATCTGTCCGGAGGCAGGAGCTTGATCTTTCAAAAGAGCAGTTGAACGGTTTTCTTGGCTATTTTGTTAAACTTGCGGAACGGGTTACGGTCTTTTATCTCTGGCGACCCGGTCTGCGAGATCCGGGCGATGACATGGTGCTTGAAACCGCCGTTGCCGCCCGTTCCGAATATATTGTTACCCACAACATCAAGGACTTTACCGGGGCCGAGCGTTTTGGTGTCCGGGTTGTTACGCCCGGTTGGTTCATCCACAATTTTGGAGGTACTCCATGAGCACCATGAGTCTTCGTTTGCCTGATTACCTGCATAACAGCATCCGCAAGATTGCTGACAGCGAACATATCTCGGTTAATCAGCTTGTGACAACTGCCATTGCTGAAAAGGTCTCAGCGCTGGCCACCGAACAATACCTTAACGCCATGGCGGCCAAGGGTTCTGCCCAGGTTTTTGATTCGGTCATGGCGAAAGTGAAGAACCGTCCTCCGTTGCAGGGTGATGAGCGGTAGACGTGGAAGAGTGAAGTAAATGAGATCGAAGTCCGGTGAATCATATTTGCAGTTGACGGCATCAAAATGGAGCTGATACTTTCCACAGCTTTTTGCCGATTGATTTTCGTTTATATTCAATCGTTCGTATCTTTTAGCTGCACTAAATCTTGCTGTTATCCTATTTCATGGAGTCAGAAATGAATAAAGTATTCTGTATCAAAATTGCCTTCCTGCTCGTTATTTTGGTTGCGTTTGTCGGCTGTAAATCCAAACAGGACAAAGGTGGTACAACTGCCGGCGCACCGCAGGAAAAAACTGCCGGACCCGCTGGAGTGCAATCGGCGGATAAAGCAGCTGCCCCCGTAATGTTGCCCAAGGACAAGGCCGATGCTCAAACTGCTGCTGCTCGTGTTCTTGCCTTGATGGAAGTGGGCGACTTCTCCTCCATCTATAAGGACGCGGCTGCGGGGTTCAAGCAAATAGGCAGTGAAAGTCAATTTGTTGCAAAATTTCAACAAACCCGGCAGCATGTGGGGGTCCT
>CAIYZD010000452.1 GCA_903930585.1 uncultured Geobacteraceae bacterium
ATTAAATGAGGAGCGATGTAAGGCATGCCACGACAAAGAGTTGAAAGTGCTGGGAGTGCTGAAACTCAATTCAAGCATCGAGCAGGCTTATAATGCCACCAGGCACTCCAGCATTATCATTGCTATTTGGGGCCTCGCGGCTCTTATTTCGAGTATTGTTTGTCTGTCGATCGCTTTAAGGCTGATAGTAACGGGAAAAATTACGGCTTTTGTATCAAAAATAACCGATCTGTCCCATGGAGACGGAGACCTTACCAAACGTCTCGACAGTTCCGGAAGTGACGAGCTTACGGAAGTAAATAAGCAGTTCAATCACTTTGTCGATACGATTGAGACGATGATAGCACACGCAGCCCGGACTGCTGTCCAGGTTTCCGGTTCTTCCGGCTCAATTCAAGCTCTTTCTCAAACCATGTTAAAAGGAATTGAGGATGCTGCAACTCAGGCGACATCGGTAGCCACTGCCAGCGAAGAGATGTCTGTAACCTCCAGTGACATCGCTCAAAACTGTTCAATGGCGGCAGAAAATTCACAGCATTCCAACAAACTTGCAACTGAAGGCGCAACCGTTATTCAAGCTACGGTAGAAGGAATGTCACGGATTTCTGAACGGGTGAAAAACACTGCAAAGGTAATTGAAAGTCTTGGACAACGCTCTGATCAGGTAGGTTCAATTGTTGGAACAATAGAAGACATTGCTGACCAAACCAATCTTCTGGCTCTTAATGCGATAATAGAGGCAGCTCGGGCTGGAGAACAGGGGAGAGGATTTGCGGTTGTCGCTGATGAAGTCAGGGCACTCGCAGAACGAACGACCCGCGCAACACGGGAAATAGGTGAGATGATAAAGGCAATTCAGAAAGAAACAAAAATTGCTGTAGAAGCCATGGAAGATGGTGTTGTCGAAGTAGCCAGGGGGACAGAAGATGCAGCCCGGTCAGGCGAAGTGCTTCAGGGGATATTGCATCAGATCAGTGAAGTGACACAGCAGATACATCAAATCGCTACCGCTGCAGAGGAGCAAACCGCAACTACGAGCGAGATCAGTTCAAACATTCACCGGATAACTGATACATTCACGAAAGCTGCACAAGCCACCCGCGACACCTCTTCAGAGTCAAACAATCTCAACAAGCTTTCGGAGGCTCTTCAAGATACGGTCAGAAGATTCAAGACCAAAGAAAGCGAAGTCCTTATGCTGACCGTTGCCGCCAATGACCATCGGCTGTTTGTCAACAAGATACGGGCGGCTGTCATTGGTGACACTCCTCTTGATCCAAGCGGCCTCCCTACTCACCATACCTGCCGATTCGGGAAATGGTATGACAATGATGGCAAACAGATCTGTGGTCACCTTAATTCCTTTAAGGCAATCGATGTTCCCCATGAACGGATACACTCCCTTTCGAAGGAAGCGGTAGCCGCCGTCAATTCCGGCAACCAGGGCAAGGCTGACCAGTTGATGCAAGAAGTTGAAAATGTTTCTCAAACCATTATGAACAGCCTGGAAAACATAAGGCAAGAACACCTTAGCAAGAGGGGGTGAATCGAAGGATACTTAAACGAAGCATACTTATCCCAGCGGTAGCTCCATCTCCATTATCAGGCCGATACCCGGAGCGTTGAAGGCTCTAAGACTCCCGCCATGAAGACGAACTGCCCGATCAGAGATCGCCAGCCCTACCCCTGTTCCGCCGCTTTGTCGTTCTCGGGCATCGTTTACGCGGTAAAATGGGCGGAAAATGTCATACAGTTCTGCCTCAGGCACACCGGGACCCTGATCTCTGACTTCGATATGGGCCCAGCTCCGCCCACCGGATTCTCTTTTGCGAAGTGAAATCTCCACAGACGTTCCGGGGGCAGTATACCGGACAGCGTTGCGAATCAGGTTTTCAATAGCCTGTCGGAGCAGTTCTTTATTTCCGTTAAGAAACAGTGGATCCGATGCTGCTGTAATAACCCTGCGGTCGTTACTCAGCGCTTCGAAATCAGCATCCTGGGCAATATCACCTATTATGGTGGCAATATCAAAAACTTCCCGTTTGGCGAGGCCGTCATCGCTTTCGAGTTTTGTAAGCATCAACAACTGGCCAATGAGCTCGTTAAGGCGATCAGACTCACGCTCGATCCTGTCAAACGGTGCATGATGAGCCGGTCCTGCAGACTGCCTTGCCAATTCGAGAGCAACATTAAGCCGTGCCAGTGGAGATCGCAACTCGTGTGAAACATCCCGTATCAACCGCTGATGGGCACCCACCAGGTTTTCGATCCGTTCTGCCATACGATCCACATCACGACCAAGATCGGCAACTTCGTCCTTTCTACTTACCAAACCTTCTCCGACGCGCGCGGAGAGATTGCCACCGGCTAACTGCTGGGTAACCGTACGCAACCGACGCAGTGGAACGAGAATGTACCGGTAAAGAACGAACCAGGTCAGGCCGGATGCGATCAATGCGACCGCAAAATATGAACCAATACTCCCTAGATTCGATTTTTCATTCGAAGTAGACATTATATTTGGTTCGGCAGCTGTTTCCGGTTTTGCCTCTTTCCTTTGCTGATGTTGGCTCCCGGTGGATTCCTTTTCCAATTTATCATTTGGAAGGCTCGGCTGTGGCACAGACGCCCGTTGGGGCACAGTTTCGGAATGCGCCGTGGGTCGCAGTTGTTCTGAAGAAGATTTTTGAGTTGTCTGTGAAGACGGTTTATCTCTGAATGGTCGACAGGCAAGGATATGTTCTGCTCCATCATGACAGTCGCCTTCAAGAGTACCCTCCGGAGAATTGAACGCGCATGCTTCTCCCTCCACCTTTCCCCTGCACGCATCAATAGCTGACTGGGGCGGCATTTTTCGGATTTGCTTATCGCGGGTACCATTTAACCGCTGCTGGCCGGCATCGATTTCACGCGGTGGTTCGGGCGGCGCGTCTTTCAAGGCCAGAGCAGAGAAGGGAATTACAGCGCAGACACCTGTTAACCAGAAATATAATGACATCTGCTTGAAACGCCCACGAATCTGTGCAATACCTTTTTTCCCAGAATTCATAGTTTGGTCACCTTCTAACAGTCCGTTGAGTACAAATACCCGACATTCCGAATGGTCTTTATCCGCTCGGATTCACCCTGACGTAAACCAAGCTTCTTTCTGAGGCTGCTCACGTGCACATCAATACTCCGGTCATAGGCAGATAAATCCCGGCCCAGAGACTGTTTGACAAGTTCATCACGATTCACCACCTGCCCCTTGGAACGTAGCAGCACTTCGAGTATGGCAAACTCTACCGACGTCAATTCAATGTTCTGTCCGGAGCGCAGCACCGTTCTGTTTCCTGAAATGAGTTCGATATCGTCAGCGACAAGCCTTCCTGAGCTGGTTGAAACCTGTACCTGCGGCTTTTCCTCGACCCTTCGAAGCACAGCCCTGATCCGGGCCACCAGTTCTCGCGGGTTAAAAGGTTTGGGCAGATAATCGTCGGCCCCGATTTCCAAACCGACAATTCTGTCTACTTCCTCACCACGGGCTGTCAACATAAGAACCGGGACACGAGAAACTGCCCTGATTCTTCGCAGCACCTCAAAACCGCTGATTCCCGGAAGCATTACATCAAGAACCACCAGTACGTATCTGCCGGAGGTCGCCGGTTCTACCCCTTCAATGCCGCTGTTAATTGCCTCGACCACAAAACCTTCCTGTGCAAGATAGTCTTTAAGGAGATCACAGAGGTCATTATCATCATCTATTATCAATAGCTGGTTCATTGTCAGCTCCAATCACTATTTATCAGGTATGTTGTCCGTGGGATATCATTTTACGATGTAGTCTCCCGGAGTAATGGTTCTGCCTTTAAAGGCAGCATAGTCGAGCGGGTATTTATAAATTCTGAACACCGAATTCAGCGTTTCACCCGGATGGGTTGTATCGCTGGCCGGAGTTGTCCCCTGTGTTATTATTCCGGCAGGTTGAATTGGGTTGACGTACTTCCATACCACATCTCCCGAATACGTCACTTCACGGAACTCGCCGGTGCCCCCGGAACAGATGATGGTATTTCCATTCTGCAATCGCTGTGCGCCGGATATGTTCTCAGAGTACATCGGATTGTTTGTATCGCCCCAATAGTTCCAGGTATAGACTGAAGGGCCGAAAGCTGAACCAGAAGTAACCGATGCGTAATTACCGCTGGCATCCACCGCCGGCGTGAATTCTTCGACAGAGGAAGCATTTGTGGTTGAGCGTTGCAGATCGTTATCGAAAACGGTAATGTTCCCGGCGCCCGGGCAATCCGACTTAATCCACTCTGCGTCATGCTGCTGAAAATACATCCGAGAACTCTGGGAAGTGGAAACACCATACATGCCGGCATTGCCCCATCGATAAATTATGTCGCCTCCCTTCCCGCGAGCGCCGCCGGTATGGCCGGCAGCCTGAGCGGTTGTCGTGCTGTGGTCGATGATCCATACCTCACTCATATTTCTGACACTTACAGCGATCTGGTCGAACACAGGATGGTAATCAATGGAATTCATGTGGTTCCAGAACATTGGCCCACCAATGGCCTGCATCAGTTCCGGATGTGCTGATGGGACTCCGTAATTGACTTTTGATGAATTGAAATTCTGAATGAGATGATCCCATACATGCCATTCCCACACGACCGTCCCGCCAAAACCGGAAACATAATCCGGTTTTATCTCGATTATTGAGTCGGGGAGAAGCATCCCAACCGTTGTAACGTCCGGTTGGAATTTTGTGGTATCGAAACCGGCGGCGGTAACCTCGGCCAACGTTTTCTTTTCGACGACAAGCATGATGATATTGCCGTTGGGCAGCATCTTGACATCGTGGTGCTGCCGATACGTGTCGGTAGACCAGTTCAAATACCAGACAAGATTGTCATCCCAGTCATATTCCTCTATTCTTCCTCCCTCGCCGCCACCGCTGCTAAGCCCTCCGCTGGTTATGACGCAGGTGTGGAGCAGATGGCCGTTTTCCAGAAGATACACAGACTGTCCAGGTGAATAACTACTCTTTGACCATTTGTGGACGACCCTCCCATCGTTGTTGATCAGGTACGTCCCTCTAGACTGCTTAGGTGCAAAAAGGGTATATCCGGCAAAGGCATTACTGGTGTTTTTCATCAGTCCAACGGTTCTGGTGACAGTCGAATTTACAATCACACTCTGGGTGTAGTCACTGGTTCCGTTTGAGTTGGCTGCAGTGAGTCTGACTGTATAAATATCATCGCCGGCATAGGTATGGACCGGATTCTGGAGCGTGCTGGTCGTGCCGTCCCCGAAGTCCCAGGAAAATGTTCTGGGAGCCCCGCTGGAGGTGCCGGTAAACGTGACGGTGCGACTGTTTACACCGTAGGTAAACGCTGCTGACAAGGCGTCGGTGGACGCACCGACAGTCACGTTCCGGGTGAAAGTGCCGGATGAACCACTTGCCGTGCCGACGGTCAGTTTGACCGAATATGAACCGGCAATAGTGTAGATGTATTTTGGATTTTGAAGACGACTGATCCCTTTCTGGTCTCCGAAATCCCATAACCACATGGTGGGATTGCCGGTGGATGTGTCGGAGAATGAGAGAGCCAGACCGTTCAGCGGGATATTCGGGCTGTAGGAAAACGAAGCTGCAAGACTTCCCCCGGAGGAACCGGCTGCATTTCGCGCGACACGGAAACCAACGTTACTACTGAATCCCCACTGTGGTACAGCAAAAAACTCAGGTGCTGCCGGACAGCGGTTTGAAACCCTGGAATGCCCGTTATTCACACCGGAGACTATTTCGCCGTTGAACCAACTTCCACCCCGCATGCCATGGTAGGGTTTGCCATCGGTCATGAGTTGGCCCGATGCTGGTCCCCTGGGATTGACACATGCGCCTGAATCAGCGCATGCCTTATAGTAACCTGCATCATACCAGTCGTAAACAAGCTGCCAGACATTGCCAGCCATATCATTGAGGCCAAAGGCGTTGGCGCCGTTGTGAGTTTGGAAGGAAGAGACACTTCCAGGCCAGTTGTAATCAGATTTCGTGCGTAAACTGCCGTCAAAGAAACCGACTGGTGTGGTCCAGGGATAAGTGCCAGTATCCGTTCCCTGGTAAGGATTGCCGGAACCAGGCCAGTTGGCCCGCAGAATATCCGGATCATTGCCCCATGGGTAATCGTAATAAGGGCTATACTGCCCGCCCCGTGCAGCGTATTCCCATTCCGCTTCCGTGGGGAGGCGATAACCGTTTTTGGTAAAATCGCAGACTCCCGTGCTGAGGTTGAAACATTCCTGCAGGCCTGCCTGCCTGCTCAACCAGTTGCTGTAGGCGGCCGCTCCGATCCATGTAACTCCCACCATTGGATGATTTGTCCGGGAATCCTTGATGGCGAAGGTTTTCATACCGCTGTCAAAGCCGATGCTGTATGCCGTTGCATACTTGCCTGTCTGATACTGGTAATTGTACAGGTAACAATAAATATCAGTCCCACCAACAGCATAGACCGCATTGCTGCGAACTTCGATCAAATTCTGGGATATGGAGCTGTTCAGAAAATCCAGAAACTGTTTGTTGGTGGCAACAGTGACAGCTACATAAAATGAGCTTACGCTGACCGCATGGATCGGAATTTCATCGCTTGGATGGGCCGGGTCGACAAAGTTGTAATGGTCCCCCATTTGAAAATCACCGCCAGGGAGAAGAACCTCCGAAATGGACGAGACAGAACTGGACACCGGGAGCATTGTTATTGTACCGGCATCGGTTGTCTGTCCAGCCACTACGGTTAAATTCACTGTTGCTCCCTGATAGACCAGCGTGCCGGAGGTATCCAGTCCTTGAACCGCTAACGTCCTTCCCGTGCCGGCAATCACTCCGTCTATCACGCCGGCTCCGGCACCGGCGGCAAAATCCTTCTGAAGGGCCGGGGTTATGCCGGTTCCGGTTACAATAGTCCGCACCGTGGCGACACCGACAGGTGCTGCAGCAACCGTTTTCGAAACAGATTTTGAAGCTGAACTCCAATTCAGTTTTGCCGCAACAGTGCCGGTTTGAATGCCTGAACCACTCTTGCTGCACCCTGCCACTATGGCGAGCATAACAATAGTAATAATGTTTTTTACCAACAATTTCCAAATAAATGAGTGGTCCATTTCCTGTCCCTCTGTTTTTGCAGTAATTTTCACTCAATATCATGATGTCACTACATGCAATCCGGTCAAAACAATGCCAGATTTCCCTGGCCGGGGAAATCGTGAAAAACTTACCAACCAATTAATATCGATCCGGTATTTGCTGAAGAGAAGTTTTTCCCGGTCACATTTGCCCCGTTCACGGTTACTACAGCGTTTGCCGGGTTAAAGACATACCCGCTAAATGAAGGTGTAATCGTGTAACTCCCATTCGACACTCCCGTAATTACATAGCTGCCAGTGGAGTCAGTCGTTGCGGTATTGCCCCCGCTCAAAGTTACGGTTACTCCGGAAAATTCTGCGCCGTTTAACGTGATTATTCCCGATATCGAATACGTAGTATCGGAACCGCTGCTTTTGATAACAGAAATTATGGCTGCAACTGATGAGGCGATCTGGCCTGGTTCTAAAGAATTCGCAACCGGGGTTCCGGATGAAGAGACGCGGTATATTGTTACAGGTGTGGTAATCGTTGCGGAGGATGTGCCTGAAATAAATTGTGCCGGATCAATGTTGTTAATGATTGCAGCGGTAATAATAGCCGCCAAATTGGCATAGGCTGCAGAAATGGTAGTAAAATTTGTTGCATCAGGAGCAGATGCGGCTGTAATTGCTTGCGATATTTTGATCTCTACAGTTGCCGGGAACTGAGTCTTTAGTGCAGGAGGCGAACCAGGGCCAGCCGGGGTTCCCAATGCTCCCGCTGTAATGCCAAGGTTCTGCTCGATTACCACAACAGCAGTTGTGGTAATGACATTCACGTCCCTGATAGCTCCCAACGTATACGTGGATGAGTCAAGAGCCGCCCTCAAAATCTGGCTGCCACGTACCGCTTTAAGTATGACATCTTTGCTGATGGTTGCAGTGGTTGTATAGGTATAAGTATCAGATGTCGTTCCTGAGCTCACGCTGGCAGTTGCAATCAAATTACCATTGAGATCGAGTAGCTGGAGAGTGACGGTTTCTGTTGATGCTGCAACCTCTTTAGAAGCGACCTTTGCAACTGACGAGGGGAAGGTTAATGTTCCGCTCAGGGTAGGTGCCGGAACGGTTCCACCCGCCTTATTACTGCCACCACCACAAGCGCACAAAAGCGTGCAGACAAACCATAATACGACAGTTTTAGCCATTGTTATTTCTCCTCCCATGGTATCTCAACTTCCGGTCGGGGTTGGCGCTCCAGTGCCATTGCTGACACGGCACACAAATTGAGGATCATTATGTATGCTGCCATTTTTGTGTTCATGGCTAACCTCCGTTGTTCTTCACTTGTCTGGAACAGCTACAATGTTGCTGTTGATTTGACGGCATGTTGCACTTTTGCCAAGGCACGCCTCGAACGCTTCGGGCGGAGGTTCGCGGCGCGTCTGGGTCTCGGCAACTGCTCCGATAACGGTCAATTGGAACAATAAGACTAACGAGGCATTTATTACATTAAACCGTATTGAGTTCTCTTTTGGGGTCATGGTTGTCTCCTTGCGTTGTATTGATTTTAATAACTACCACTTATGCTCTGTGGCCATCATACATCTGGTAAATGTAATATTGTGTTAAGTTAGCAGGTGGAATTGTAAAGAAATGTAAAGAAGGGGCCGTTTGTGATTTTATGAGTGACTTCTTAAGCGGTGATACTCCACATATCATTAACCTGGCCGTTCCTTTGTAGTGCGGTTTCACTTGCCGGCAGCCATGCTCGTACATACTGGGCGGTAATGTTGGTGGGACTGACCGTCAACCGCATATGACCGGAACTGCTGAGAATGGTCCCAGACGCATAATGGTATTGAGCGGCAAGACTCTGCCCGCTTGAAGAGTTTATCGCGCTTGGCTGCGGGATCTCCTGATACACAATGCCATCGAGCACCTGTTTGTCGTAAAGATGATCATGGCCGTGGAACACCGCATTGACTCCGTAGGTCACCAGCAGCTGATGGATAGGCATGCTCCACCCCGGCCTCTTTTGACTAAATCCCGCAGTTTCGTCCGAATTCTTCCCTCCCCACTCAAAATATGGTGCGGCCTCGGTGCCACCTCTCATTTGCCCATCAAGTCCCCCAACCAGATTGTGAATAAAAACCAGCTTGAATGTTGCCTGACTTGTTGCAAGGGTTGTCTGCAGCCACTCGTGCTGTCTGGCTCCCAATGTCATAGCCCACGGGTCTTTGCTGGCCTGGGTCATACTGTTCCAAAAAGGGTCCAGCAC
>CAIYZD010000453.1 GCA_903930585.1 uncultured Geobacteraceae bacterium
CTGTTATCTCAATGGCGTTCATAATCCGACCACCTATAGGGACTCGGAACTTAGCAATATCAGTAAATTCCAAGTCCCATATTGAATTTACTTCCACATTTCATCATCAACAGCTTCAAGTGAACGTGTAGCATTCCGGAATGCCGATTCGTCTTCTACACTCCAGGTACCGGCAAGAGTGTCAAGATCATGATGCACCAAAGTTCTTTTCCGTTTATCAACACCGGTTGCTTCGCGAATCAGACGCAGAGCCAAGGTATTAAGACTGACTCCTTGGTTATGAGCTAACTCTTTTAGTGTTTGTGCAAGAGATTCATCAACACCACGTAATGTCATTGTTGACATGGCTGTATCCTTTCCAGGGCAGGATGAAGTGAAAGCCCGGCAATGTGTGAAAAATGACTGTCAAGAGTCGCCAAGGTAAGTCCATGTCGCATTGCGGAAGCTGCGATCCAGATGTCATTCGTTGGAACCGGTTTTCCAATCTGTTTAAGATTATTGAAAACCAGAGCAAAAAAATCAGCGCTGGACTCATCAAGTACAAATAACTCAACACGCGGCGAGTCCAGAAACAGGTCGAGTTCTTTACGATTTGCCGTTTCTCGGGCACCGCCCTTAAATCCGGCAAAGAGTTCACCAAGTACTACGGTATTAACCGCTATGGTGTCGGCTTGACGCAACAAATTAATAACATTGGGATCATTACGCTTAAACGCAACGTACACATTGGTGTCAATAAGCAGCTGCTTCATCAAAAGCTCCTGATGCAATAAATGGCATTATAGTGCAAGCATATATTGATGCAACTTGGAACGTCAATAGAAAATATCCGACCGTACTATCCATCACTCAATCGAGATAAATACTACCTTGCAAGACCGTTAGAAAAGGCATATCGCATATCGACATTTCAATTGTGTTCATCCGACTCTCCTGTATTTTTCAAGTTTTTTCTATTTACCCCGGCAATAGCATACTTGCTGGTGGTGGCCACTTTGCCATCCGCTTCCAGATAAAACTGTCCACCGTAGGGATCCCTGGGAGGTGGAGATAATAATCCTCCCGACACCAGCTGATCAACCGTTGACGGCATAACACCACGCAGCTCCCGAAAGCGATCACGGGCCACCTCGATGCGCCGGGTCTCACGGAACGCTGTCAGACGCAGCTGACAACTCTTTTTCAGCGCGGGATTATGCTCGCCCTTCACCATGGCCGACAGGTAGCTTATGGCCAGCTCGGTCTGACCCGATTCCTGCATATAGCGCCCGGCCAGAAGTTTGGACAGATCAGGTCCGGAAAGTTCGCCGGCACGCTGATAATACCTGGCAGCCGCTGTATAATCTTTCAGAAAGAAGGCGCTGTTAAACCCGGCAAAAAAAGGGAGTTGCCAATCCCAGCTGCGATACTTCATGCCATAGTCCAGAAGGTCATTGGCCAGCTTGAACTGTTTGACGTCCCAGGTCAAAAAACCCTGGGCAAAATAGTAGGCATCCATATTGTACGGATCAAGCTTGACCGCGCCATGCAACAGGCGGGACATGGACATATAGTCAGGCGGAACGGTAAACTGGTTCTCAGACTTCTCAATAAGTCCGCCGAAATACATCAAAACCTTCAGCACCAGCGATGCCGCTGTCAGTTCTTTGTGATCGGCAGCGACTATTCTGAGTGCCGTCACCGAGGGTACGTACCCCAGCTTTTCCACGAACGGCTTGTTATGCAGATAGGTTGTAAACGGAATTATCAGTATGCCGTACAAAAGCAGGCAGACCAACGCTGTTGAGGCAGTTTTGAGCATGAGCTACCTCATTTCACGCCGCATGAAGATTGCGGCAGCAAGAGACAGCAAGATCCCCACATAGACGACAAAATACGCGGCCGTCAGTAAAAGTCCTTCGAAAGATACCGGAAGAGCGTAAATTGCATTGACCTTCAAATCAAAGGCACTGAAATTTGGCAGCAGGTAATA
>CAIYZD010000454.1 GCA_903930585.1 uncultured Geobacteraceae bacterium
AATACTGAGTCGGCAAAGATTCTTTCCCGGTGGCATGAAAAGGGGTGGGTTTCAAGGGTAAAGCGCGGTTTGTACGTGCCTGTTCCGCTTGAAGCCCGTTCGACTGATGTACCGCTTGAAGATGCTTGGTTGATCGCTGAAAAACTTTATGCACCCTGTTATATTGGTGGCTGGAGCGCGGCAGAGTACTGGGACCTTACCGAACAGATATTCAGGACAACAATTGTGATGACAAGACAGGTTCCTCGTGATCGAAATCCGGTCATTAAAGGAACCCGTTATCTTGTTTGCACGGTCAGTGAAAAGAAAATGTTTGGCTTCAAGTCTGTCTGGCGGGGACAGGTTAAAGTTTCTGCTTCCGATCCGACCCGAACGATACTCGATATGCTGGCCGAGCCGCATTTGGGCGGAGGGATCAGGTCGGTTCAGGATATGCTACTGAACTATCTTCGTTCCGATATGAAAAACCTTGATCTGTTGGTTGAATATGCTGAGCGCCTTGACAACGGTGCTGTTTTCAAGCGACTTGGGTTTCTCCTTGAGCGAAACGCCCCTGACGAGCATGACACTATTGGAAAATGCAGTAAGCACCTCACCAAAGGAAACACCAGAATTGATCCAAAACTCAAGGCAGAGCGACTGGTTTCTCGCTGGCGACTCTGGATTCCGGAGAACTGGCTGAAGGAGAGTGTATGATCGACCGCCAGGAATTGAGTGATTTTGCCAGAGAGCTTTCACTATCCCTTAATGTCGTTGAGAAGGATTACGTTCTTGGCTGGTTATTGGCCGGGATCGCAGCCAATGAGGCACTGACCGGGCACTGGGTATTCAAAGGTGGAACCTGCCTTAAGAAATGCTGGTTTGAAACCTATCGTTTTTCGGAAGACCTCGATTTCACAATTACAGAAGAATCACACATCAACGAAGATTTTCTACTTCGGACATTCCGGGATATTTCTGATTGGATATACGATGAGAGCGGCATCGAGATTCCTGCCGATCAAATAAAGTTCAAGATTTCCAGGCTTCAGGGTGGCTCCTATGCTGAGGGGCGGGTTTACTATGTCGGCCCTATGCAGCAGCGGCGGAACCTGGCACGAATCAAGTTCGACCTGACAACCAAGGAAAAACTGGTGATGGAACCTGAGATGCGGGAAGTTCATCACCCGTATTCTGATCGACCTGCAGCGGGGATACGAGTCAGTTGTTACTGTTTTGAAGAGGTTTTCGCAGAAAAAGTCAGGGCGCTTTCTGAACGGGAACGGCCACGAGACCTGTATGATGTCGTACACCTCTATCGGCATGATGAAATCCGTCCAGACCGGTCAGTTGTTATGCAGACGTTGCAGGAAAAGTGCGCATTCAAGAATATTCCGGTGCCAACCAGAGGCTCACTTCTGACCGAAAGCGCACGGGATAAGCTGTTGGCAGAATGGGAAGACATGCTCGCTCACCAGTTGCCGGTGCTTCCGTCTTTCGATCAGTTCTGGGCAGAGTTGCCAACGGTACTTGATTGGTTGCATAACGTTGCCGAGAAACCTGTACTCGCGGGTATTAAGATTAGAGAAGCCATCGACGAATCTTGGCTTCCACCCTCAATGGTTCACGCCTGGCATGCGCCAGTTCCGCTTGAGTCGGTTCGCTTCGCAGCTGCAAACCGGCTCTGCGTCAATCTTCAGTATCAGGGGAGTTGGCGATTGATAGAGCCGTATTCGCTGAGAAGGACAAAAGAAGGAAATTTGCTTCTGTGCACTATCAAACATGAAACCGGAGAACCGAGGTCATATCGTGTTGATCGCATTGAAGGGATTGAAGTCAGCACCACATCTTTCATCCCTAAGTTCCTTGTGGAGCTGACTCCTTCTGTGCCTCTTCACGTCCGCGATACTGAGAGATCAATTTCAACCATTACTCGTCCAGTTCAGGGAAGGGGTGGTGGAAGAAGTGCTGCCGTCAGGTCTTTGAGTGGCGGTCCTAAATACATTTTCAAATGCTCAGTCTGCGGCAAACAGTTTACTAGAAAGTCCCTTGACGGCACCTTGAACCCCCATAAGAATAAGCAGGGATTTCCTTGTTACGGAACTGTCGGGATGTATGTAAGAACGGAATATTGAGGATAGTAAGTTGCCAAATGGAAATGGGCTTGAATAGAAAGCTGAAAATCAATAAACACTTCACTCCGTGCCTGATTGATGACGAAGATGAAATGTATCTGGCATATATAGAATACTGGAACTGTAAGCTGAAGGAATTGATGAAGAGATCCAAAAGCTGCTAAATCACGGAACACCCTCAGTACAGCACATTTTCCTCAAAAGGAGGCTGTTTTCGCCTCTTCCTGCCATTTATTCACCGATTTTATCCATAAAAACGCTTCTAAAACGCAACCAAAATGATATAACTAGTTGATTTAAGAGAGTTATTGTGATATGATCACTACAGTGATGCGATGTTGTGAACTTCACCATAAGTCACTCAGCATATCGGTAAACTGATGAATATTAAAGCCTGCCACTCTTGTTTCACATCTAATTCGTTCTAATTCCCAGATTTTCACCACATTCACCTGCATTGTGCGGTCTCGTTCAATACCGCGTAGGTTGTTACTCGTAATTGAATAGGTCTCCGTTACGGTTACCTGGCGGTGTTTAAATTCGTCTTTTTATCCAGCATGCAGTAGTGAACAAATAAAGGAGGTGATAATTGTCACCCTGCTGAAAGCTGTGATGTTACGGCAATCTCGGTGACTTAAACTTGCATGGATACCTGGACACCCGCTTGATGCACATAACCGGGAAAATAGAGTTGGACATACTCAAGCTGGACGACCTGCTGCATGAGCGGCACGGGGAATATGAGCGAGATGCTTTGAGCATGAGCGACATAACGATTCAGAAGTATGGAGACATAGCGAATGATTTTGTGGATACCATGCTTAAAAAGCGCAAGGGGGGCTTGCTATGAGCTTACGGCACACTCCGGAAGAACATATCAGCCGCAAGGTGTTGCAGGCTGTTGCAGGAGCTATCAGAAGCCTGGAAGCCGTAAACAGGAGCTGTTGTGGAGTACGACATCAGCAAAGATGACGCCGAAATGCTTTGTTCTGCAATGAGTGACCTTTGGACTTTCAGCGCCGGTAATATATTGACCCTTATTTTGGTTTTAGCTTGACCCACCTAAAGTTGCTGTATTGTGGTTTTAGAG
>CAIYZD010000455.1 GCA_903930585.1 uncultured Geobacteraceae bacterium
ATATTCGGGTAGGGGAGGGCATGTTGCGTTTTTATCTTAGCGTTTGTCCTGAGCCTTTTCGAAAAGTTCGCGGTAGTGGTCTGATTTAGCCTTATCGCCCTTGCTTGCATAATAGCGGCCAAGCAGCCCGGCGGCGCGTTTGGCATCAGGTTTTTCGCGCACAAGGTCTTCGAGCGTACGGATGGCATTCAGCGTGTCGCCCTGTTTGTAGTAGTACATGGCGATGTTCATATATGGCAATTCCATCTGGGGCCGCAGCTTAATAATGTGCTTGTTCAGGGCTACTGCATCCTCCAACTGACCTGTCTTGTTGAGGCAGAAAGCAAGGTTCGAGACAGCTTTTAAGTCCGTCGAGTCAATCTCGATGGCTTTGCGATAATTGGCGATGGCCTCCGTAAGGTTGTCTTTTTGCTGATACGCATAGCCCAGGTTGAACCAGGCAGCAGCATATTTCGGTTTGGCTTCCGCCGATTTTCTGAAACATTCCAGAGCCTTGTCGTAATCATTTTTCATCATGGCGTACATTTCCCCCATGCTGTTCCAGGCCTCGAAATAGGCAGGATACACTTTCACTGTCTGCTCTAGCAAGCCAATGATTTTTTGCACCTGCGGTTCGTTTTCAGCCGAGTTGCCATTGACTTTTATTTTCTCAATCAGTTCGGTTTTCAATGTCGTGGCATAAATATAATTGGCTTTCGCCGAATTGCCGAGGTATTCAATATCGTGCGAGAACAAACTGAGCTGCGAATCCCAGTCGTGGTTGCGCACCACGGTCCTGGCCGCGAACGGAATCAGGATTACCAGCATCACGACACCTATTTTCATTGCCTGATTGTTGTTGAGGGCCTTATCAAAAGGGACTTTTAACAATTTGAAAATATAATACACCATCACAATGCTGAATCCGATGGATGAGATATATAAAAACCTTTCGGCAATGATCCCCGCAGGAGGTTTTATAATGTTTGAGTACATTGACATCAGGATGAGATAGAAGAATATGGCGAACGAAAGGATGTGCTTTTCGCGGAATTTCATGATGGCGAACACCAACATCCCGATATGCAGCAACAGCGAAAGCCATACCCAGGCATTGCCAATTCCCAGAACAGGATTGGTGTTGTAACCATAATAAAACAAGAGGGGGTGGGGATAGACCAGCAGTTTGAGGTACAGCAACAGACCGTACATTCCGGTTGCGATGTGGTGTATAAGATTCTTGTCAAATGCCAGAGGGTTTTCGAAGAACAGCATCGGGCGGTTGGTGTCGGGCAACACTGCTTTGATGAAAATCACTGCCACCACCAGGCTGAGAATCATGGAAGCCACAATCATAGCGATTTGTTTCATATTGCCTTTTCCGAAAAAGTAAATGGTAAATGGCATGGCTGCCAGCAAGGGCAGGGTCGAAAGTTTCGAGAAGATGCCCAAGAGGAACAGCAAAGCTCCCGAAGCGAGCATCAGATATGAGTTCCTTTTTGCGTAAGCAATAAAACACTGAAAAGCCAGCAGGCCAAAGAGCAGGCTGATGATTTCCTCCCTGTTTTTCAGACTGGCCACCACCTCAGTATG
>CAIYZD010000456.1 GCA_903930585.1 uncultured Geobacteraceae bacterium
GGTGTATTCATCTGTTGGGCCGGAAACACTACTTCCTTGCGGCTGAAAATACAACCGGTAATAATAGCGCGTATTGGATGAAAGCCCCGACATGGTAAGTTCCAGCGGAGTTCCGGCGTTAAACTGCATCGGATTGGTCTGTCGAGTGTAGTTACCTGACGTAGTACCATAAGCTATGGACACTGTGCCGGACTGATCCGGAGAAAATATATTAGCCTTCACCGAGGTTCCTGACGGAGACCCAAGTACGATATTCCCAGTAAATGAACCAGTACCTATCGCATTGCCGACTGTTATAGAGACATTGGTGCTCCCTTGGTCAGTATTGACTGTTCCAGAGGTTGTTCCTGCTCCCGGATCAACATTTGTGCCTGCTGTCGTATTTGACGACCCCGAACTGCCGCTTCCCGATGACCCACCGGAACTGCATCCGGCAATAAGTACAAGTGCACACAGAGCAGTACATACTTTCATATTAAGGCCTCACTGGTTGATTCAGTTTTATGGTACAGCGATACTCCAGACATCATCGATCTGACCATTTTTGCGCTGTGCTGTTTCATTGGCTGGAAGCCATGCCCGCACGTACTGAACGGTCATAAGATTAGGAGTTACATTGACACGAATATGGCCGGAACTGCTGAGTATGGTTCCTGACAGATAGTGATATTGTAAAGCAAGACTTGAACCGCTTGAAAAGTTCCTGGCACTCGGTTGCGGAACTTCCTGATACACCACACCATCAAGTACCTGTTTGGCGTAGAGATGGTCATGGCCGTGAAACACAGCGTTAACGCCATACTGAACCAACATCTGATGAATCGGCTTGCTCCAACCGGGGCGGTTTTGAATAAAACCCACTGTGTTATCAAGGTTATTACCACCCCATTCAAAGTAGGGTGCAGCCTCTACACCGCCGCGCATTTGTCCATCAAGTCCGCCGACAAGGTTGTGAATAAAAATAAATTTGAATTTAGCACTGCTTGTCGAGAGAGTCTTCTGAAGCCATGCGTACTGGGTCGTTCCCAGAGTCATTGCCCATGGGTCTTTACTGGCCATGGTTTTGCTGTTCCAGAACGGGTCAAGCACTATAAATAGTGCATCACCCCAATGCCAAGAGTACCATGCCGCACGTTTACCGATGTAAGGTTCATCTACAGAATCTCCGCTGTAGAAATTGTCTGGGACAGGATTCACATAATATTTTTTGCGGGCGAGAGCGGTCCAGACTGCTATGTTCTGTGCAGTTCCATCTGCAAGCCAGCCCGCCTCACCTTCGTGATTGCCGTTAACCAGAAAAAGTGGTGCCGAGGTTGCTATCGTACCGAAATTTGACCGCTCATACATATAGCGTGCATCTACCGTGGCTTGGTCCGGTGCCATGAGCAGCGCTGCCGTTAATGGCGCTGAGTGTTTCTCACACATGAAGGTGTCACCCAAATCCACATGGAAGTCCGGCATATCGGCAGAAACATTGCCGAGTGTCTTGAGGTAGAAGTTAAGGTCGGAGTTTTCATCAAGATGGGAATCTGCCTGAACAGTAAACGTAAAGGTGCTGCCGGCAGGTCGGGCGGTATGATAAGTATACTCATCTGTCATATATGTGTTTGAACTTCCGGACGGTTGAAAACTGAGACGGTAATAATAGCGCGTATCAGCATTCAGACTGCTCATTGCAAGTATAAGAGGATTCCCAGCCGTTAATGACGCAGGGGCGGTCTGTTTATCGTAGACGCCGGCAGTAGTGCCGTATTTGAGCAGAACAGTAGCGTTTTGAGTGGCTGAATATATATTTGCAGAAACCGAGGACGCTGTTGGAGATCCAAGCACGATTGTACCGGCAAAAGCACCTGAAGTAATGACAGAACTGTTTTGATTAGTATCATTTGCGGTGGGATTGCCAGAGCCTCCAGAACTGCAGCTAAGCATTCCAAATAGCAGCGCTATCCAGGCTAAATTATGAATACTGAAGTGTGACATTGACAGACCTCGCATCCCGTCCGGCTTCGCTACTGAGAAGCCGGACGGGGAGGATAGAATAAATCTACTGTTTTCTGCTTTGACGGTCCTGTTTCATTTCAGTACGAAACTTGTCACGGCACGCTTTCAACGCATCATGATTTGCCGCTGCCTGCACACATGCTTTCTCTTCCTGATTGTGGGCGATACGCTGTTCAATATTTTTCAGTACTTCAGCCTTCTTTCCTTCAAAATGCTGTGTCTTATCCGTGGAATCAGCGGCGAATGATGATGTGACACAGAAACCGACCAATAATGATACAATCACAACTGTTCTCATAACTATCTCCTCTTTTGTCCAGGGAATCAGGTAGTTAACCTGTTATGAAGCGATATATCTATCATCTTTGAGGCAGCGGCTCCAACTTATTCATGTCATTCGGCTTACAGGCATAATATTTCTTGTCTGGTGTATAGGCGCATAAACCCTGCTTGGTGCCATTGGGGCCGGTAACTACACAAGCAGTCCCTTCTGATTTACCGCTGCATGCACTGATAGCTGACTCCGGAGGAACCCTGGAAGCTCCACTCTGTACCTGCCCGCCCTGCAACCCCTGTTGAGACGAGTTTCCGTATTCTGCTGAGCCTTGCGCAAAGACATTGCCTGCCACTAACAATCCCAAAATCATTCCAGATACAGATGTTTTCGTTAACATGACGTTTCTCCTTTATATCAATATATTCTTTCCCTTTCGAAAATTTATGTATTCTGAAACCACCGGACTATATTCCCTTATGCCTTTTTGAATTTTGTCCGAATTGAAATGACCTACTGAAACAGAGAGTCCGTGTTGCCTATATAGCCTGTGGCAGTAGCGTCAGAAATAACTGCGGAATAAAGGTACGGAGTAGCCGTGTAGGTGAAGTCAAAAGTTCCGCCAGTCGTATATGTACCTGCCATAATAGATGCCCGCAGTGCCATAAGCTTGGTCTTCTGATCTGCTGTCAGCGTTTTGTAAACGCTGGCCATTACCGTTGCGTAATTGTAGTTGTTTTCGCCGTCCAGTTCACCATATGTTCCCGACAATGCCAGGACGTCTGCCAACACGGTTTTGCTGGTATCCGGAGTGGTCAGTAGGGTGCGCAGCTTTGTGGCAATTGCCGTCCTGATATCGACAATATTGTTTTTTACTCCGCTGGCAAGGGTTGCGGTATTGGCGTACAGGTTGTTCCGTTGAGTATTTACAAGGCTCGACATCAGTGTGGCCTGGGTTGAATCAACATATCCGTATGTGCTGTCGCTAAGCGCCCGCCCTGCAGTTGCGGTAAGTTGTTCGTTTATGCTGTATCCTTCATGGCCGATAGCCGGAGCATCCTTCATAAAGAATGAACCAAAATATGTGCCGTGGCGTTCGGGGCAGAAGTAGACGTCTGCCTCAAGCGAGCCGGCATACCAACTAAAGAGATCACTGGCGTAGGAATAGATGGCTACCATATCCACATCACGGCCGAGTGCCATCTTCTTGGCATCAACAGCTGATTTTATTGGGTCAACGCTGGTGTCCGGCCAAGAGCTCCATCCTTTGCCTTTCATGGCTTCAAAAGCTGCTTTTTGGGTAGTTGAAAGCGAATTGAGAACTGTTGCATAGAGAACAGCGCGGTCGTAGCTGACCTGACCATCTATAATATAGAGGTCTTTTGAGGCTGCTTTAACTCCAGCAAGGCTTAGTCCCGTTGTACCACTTGGAATACTGCCTTCCATAAGACGGCGGAAAGCGTTCATCAACGGGAATCTCTTGGCACCGTACAAGGCGAAATCGGTGTTCTGGCTTTTAGCCAAAGCAGCCAACTGTGCCATCTGGGCATCGTTCAGAATGTAGAGGACGTTTTCGGCGATTCTTGTCAAGAAACTGGTGTTGTGCCCCATATTGTCAGGATCATTGTCACGGAGATACTGAAAGCCGGTATAGTCGGCAATTTTACCCGGAGGGAAGAATGATTGGGAGCCAAGATTGCCGGTCATCATGGCCATTGCCGAAAATGCCAGAGTGGTGTTCTGGGCCTGGTCAGAAAGGGTCTGAGCCATATTCATGGAGACACCAGTGGTGTTCATGGTTATGGTTCCGGCGTCGGAGGTCTGGCCGGCAACAACGGTGATGCTATTTGCAGCACCTTTATGGGTTAGTAAACCATTTGCATCCAATGCTTCAACAGTTACACTTCTTCCTGTTCCGGCCGGTACGCCATCAATTGTTCCGGAACCGGCAGTGGCAGTAAAACTCTTTTGTATAGGTGTCATATCAGAACTGGATACTGTAATCCGGATGGTTGCAACACCAGCTGGTGCAGCGGCAACACTTTTTGTGGTAGTTTTAGCCGCTGTTGGCGGTTGCTGGGGCCATGTCAGTGCCACGACAATGGAACCTGTACCTTTGGTTGCTGAAGTTCCAGCATCTGTTTGGGTACTTGAACTGTTGCCGCTACATCCTGCGAGCAGTGTGAACATTGTTACAATTGCAAGTGCATTTATTACGCTGATAATGTTCGTTTTCATGACGGATTCCTCCTTACCATCTGATAGTGATTGAGCCACTGTTGGATATTGCTGTGACATTTAATGAGGCGGCAGAACTGCTTGCTTTGCCATCGTTGACGGTCAGGCTGATTACATAGGCACCTACTACGTCAGGGGTGAAAGTCGGCTTGATTGCTGTTGCATTTGACAGAATAGCGATGCTACCAAACGGTTTTGAGGTAAATGCCCAAATATAAGTCAATGTATCGCCATTGGCATCACTGCTGGCGCTACCATCAAGTGTCACTACGGTTCCTATGACAACACTTTGGGCTGTCCCGACATTGGCAACCGGGGTCGCATTGGCTACAGCGGCTGTAATGCTAACGCTAGAAGCAGAGCTATTAACTTTTCCGTCGTTGACAATTAGGGAGAGAATGTATGTACCTACTACATCGGCTGTGAAGCTAGGTTTGGGGATGGTTGTGCTTGACAGAGTTGCGCTGCTACCATTTGGCTTGGAAGTAAATGCCCATTTGTAGGTCAGTGCATCACTGTTTGCATCACTGCTTGCGCTGCCATCAAGCGTTACTAGACTTCCAATGGTTACACTCTGGCCACTTCCGGCATTAGAAACCGGCGTAGCGTTAGCAACCATGGTGATAGTACCTATATCGGTAGTCTGGCCAGTCTGAATAATTATATTGCTGGATGCTCCTTGGTAGGTCACGGTTCCTGATGCATCCAATCCCTGGGCTGTCAATGTTCGCCCAGTACCAACTTTGACGCCATCAATTGTGCCGGAGCCACTAGAGGCTGGGAAATCTAACTGCATGGATGGTGAAATGTCGGCGGCAGCAATTATGATTCTCACGGTTGTTACGCTTACCGGCATAGACGCAACTGTTTTTTCGGTACTTTTTGCCGTAGCACCCCAGTTCAAGAGCACGGCAATTTTACCAGTTTGCTGTTGAACCACTGCCCCACCAGTGGTCTGGTTGCTTGATTCGCCTGAACCACATCCTGGAAGACCAGAGCAGAATCCGAATACGATGAATGCTGCCAGTATGTTGAAAAGTTTTGTTCTCATGGCGTAGCTCTCCTTTCTCTTCAGTGCTCTTGTTGTGGGCTTTGGTTACGCTTGTCGTTTTTAGGTGGTGCCGGACGATACTTCTCGTGACAGGCTCTAAACTCTTCGTGTGAAGCAGCAGTTTTTACACAGGTTATTTCTGCCTGACTGTTGGTAACTCTTTCCTGTATATGCTGCAGTATTTCTGTCCTCTTCTGCTCAATATTCTTACCTGCACCCTGCGGGTAAATGTTTGAGTCTGCAGCATCTGACTCTATGGCGCATATGAATATGAATGCCGATATAATCAATGGTGTTCTCATACCCCG
This sequence comes from uncultured Geobacteraceae bacterium, assembly GCA_903930585.1. Classification (GTDB taxonomy): domain Bacteria; phylum Desulfobacterota; class Desulfuromonadia; order Geobacterales; family Pseudopelobacteraceae; genus JACRCG01. Next base: position 5,873 of record CAIYZD010000456.1, read on the forward strand.
CCTCCCTTGGATAAATGTGCGGATGATTTATTTTCATCCTGTTGATTACAGGCTAATCAATTACCGCGTAAAGTTGTGTTAAATTATCCGATACTTTTGTAAAGTTTTGTAAAGAGACGGTAAGCCGGTGTGCGGTACCTCCCGTCGCCAGAATCACTTCGTATATCCGAACAGGAAAGAAGAATCCGGCACATTTGACATCTGAATACGATCCGAAAAGATAAATGCAGTACCGTTTTCACGGGTATGATGTGAACGGAGGCTCAGTAACTGCTGTCTCTGGCTCGCATTGAGAGACTTGTAAATCGAAGCAAAGGCTGTTGCATATTCGTAGGAGAGTTCGCCATCCAGCTCACCATAATGTCTGCCGAGCGCAACTATCTCGCGCTCTGCAGGCGTTTCTCCGCGCAGGAAACCTCGTAGTTTCGTAGAAATAGCCCGTCTTACCTCAATAATATCTTTCATCGGTTTGCGCTGCCGTTCCAGAACAGTGGTCAGTCTTAAACGCTGGCTACTGTTAAGCATATCAACTAAGGCTGCACCAGAGTCACCGGTAAGAGAGGTTGATATATCGAAATCTTTTTGCCCCATTGCTGGTAGGTCTTTCAGATAAAACCCACCAAAATATGTGCCGTGTCGTTCAGGGCAGAAATATGTATCTGCCTCCACAGAACCGGCATACCAGCTGAAAAATTCACTGGCAAGGGTCATGTAGCCGACACTGACAAGCTTTGATGCGCCGCGTGGTCTCAGAGTACGGACTTCCTCACGGTCGATTTCAGGCCAGGTATTGAAATCGCCAAACTTCATCTTTGCCAGAGTTGCCTTCTGCTGGCTGGTCATGGACCGTACTAACGCTCCAAAGATAGCTGCACGTTTGTATGCCAACATAGCATCCAGTTCAAACAGGTCTGCTGTATATTTAATAACAGCTTTGCGGTTCAGTCCGGCCGAACTGGAAGGAATTTTTCCGTCAAGCTCCCGATGGAACGCAGCAACCAGCGGGAAGCGTTTCTGTGCGATCTGCTGCACCAACGACTCCTGCTCCCGGGCAGCATCCTCAAACAGCTTGCGCTGTTGCGTTGTAAGCAGTTTCATCACGTTTCCGGCCACCCGGTCCAAAAACATCGGGTTATGCCCTTTTTCAGCTGCATCGATGTCGCGCATGTACTGGAAACCGAAAAAGTCGGCAACCTTGCCAGGAGGTATAAATGTGGAGCTTCCGAAATCACCGGTCATGAAAGCAAGACCACTGAAGGCAATGGTGTGGAGTTGGGCTTGATCGGATATGGCCTGTTCAATGGAATACTGCTGTCGTCCGTTTTCATGTCCACCATCCCGGCGGGGAGGACGGTCTTGTGCGATTACCATCGATGCAGATAGGATAATATTTAGTATGAGGAAAGATATTCTGGTTTTCATTGCGGAACTCCTTATATTTTAAGGTCTTGCGTAGCTCAAATTTAAAGCTGCAGAGCCAAGCGTGATTGATGAAATGGCACTGGTCAATACAGGACCGGTAACCAGATCCGCTGTAGCCGGTAACGATAGAGATTCTGACAAGGCATAGATGGTAAAAGTGTATAGCTTGGCCCCAGGCCCCTGAGAACAAGGGCCGTCATAAACCATAGTTGTCCCGTGACTTCCGGTTCCAGTCATGCCAATGATGGAATTGTTTTTAGGCAGGCTCAACACTGTTGCAGGTATGCCGTAAACCACCCAGTTCCATTTGGTAGTTCCGTCTCCTGGTAGTGTTGTCATCATTATGGCAAACTCTTTAGTGCCAGTCGGTACGTTTGACCAGTACAAGGCTGGGCTCAAACCTTCTCCGTCACAAGTATATTCAACTGGCAGCATGCCGCCATCAATTCCAGCATCACTTTTTAGGAGAAATGGTTCTAGTTGTGCGGCAGAGGTCGAATCAGACGCCGTTGCGGTCACGACACCATCGGTATCGTATTCACCACTGACACTTGATCCACAGGCACACAACAGCAGGCACAAAGCCCATATCATTTTGATTGATGTTTTCATAACATCCTCCTAACCGGCCAGCTCCTTCAGAAACATCTGATACATCAGGTAGCAGAGACTCAACACGCCACAGATAATGAGAGTCGCATACAGCCAGGAAACCATATTTTCAAATAAACTTGTCGCATGTGATTGTTGATGCACTTGCCTCTGGCGGCATAAATCTAAATGCCTGTTTCTGAATGCTGTTGCCATGGCTCACCTCAGACGCTCCGCGTCTTCATCCGCACAGTAAAAGATATATCTGATACGAGACACCAATGATGCCTATTACCCGGCAGAAGATGTTTTCTGCTTTTACTTCCAACGCATTATTATCTGAACAGCTATTCTGGTTGATCTTGAAAAAGTTTTTGTTGACGATCAAATAATTTATCAGGGATGTCATGGTTCACCTCCACTGCCACCATTTGAGTTCAGCATAAGCTGGAGACGCTTTAAGTTGTGTTAAGATGCCAGCAGGTTAAGTAAAGTTTTGTAAAGAGAAGTGCGAAATTCTTTACAAAATTTTACAAACAAACAGAAGGTAACCGTCTATACTGCTATCAAGTTTGAAGATGAGACGTTGGGGGATGCAATGGACAGGATTCTTATAATTGATGACGATTCGGATTTGTGTGATCTTCTCTGTGATTACCTCGGTTCGGAAGGCTTTGAAGTCAGAGCGGTGAATGATGGCCTGTTGGGACTTGAACAGGCGGTTTCCGGACTTCAGGAATTAGTGGTTCTTGATGTGATGCTTCCCGGCATCAATGGCTTTGAGGTACTACGCCGTATTCGTGCCGTTTCAAAAATTCCGGTTCTTATGCTTACCGCCAGAGGGGAAGATGTTGACCGGATTGTCGGGTTGGAGATTGGTGCGGATGATTACCTTCCTAAGCCGTTTAATCCACGAGAACTGGTAGCCAGAATCAGGGCAGTATTGAGGCGTGCGGAAAGCCAGTTACCTGTTCAGGTACAGGCAAGCGTACCGGCTGAATCAGGCAAAGTTATTGTTGGCGACGTGGAGCTCATAACTGTATCGCGAACAGTATTGCTCTCTGGACAAAAAGTTGACATGACGACGGTTGAGTTTGCCATCCTCGAAGCGTTACTCCGACAGGCAGGCCAGGTCGTCAGTCGAGATGACTTGGTCAAGCAGGCTTTGGGGAGAAATCTCACTGCATATGACCGGAGTATTGATGTTCATGTCAGTAGCCTTCGTAAAAAGCTGGGACAACGCAAGGAAGACCCGGAACGCATTAAGACGATTCGCAACATTGGCTATCTTTATTCGATAGAAGCATGAAAAGAGCGATAGTTATGAAATTTCAAGAAAAATTTCTCTGCAATAACTGGCCTTTGCTTTTGATATATGCCGCTGCACTAGGTATATGCGCTCCATTTTTGTTAATGGAAGCGGTTTCGGCAGAAACTCCTGTTTCAGGCGGAATCATTAAGCCTGAAAAAAATGCCGAGGTTGATGTGCGCCCAAGAAGACCGCCACCAAAGGTTGCTGTCGAAGCATGTGGAGGTAAAAAGGAAGGTGATCCATGCTCATTTAACTTTAGCGACGGTGTCCGTGAAGGTGAGTGCATGGCAGGGATTGAGAATATTTTTGCCTGCCGTCCGCATCCTGACAATCGATCTGCGAACGTTGAGAAGTTACGTCCAACAGGAAAGTCGGAAAACGGTAGTCAAATAGCGCCCAGAGAACAGTCCCGTGAGAATTTAAATCCCATACCAAAAGCGGAAAGAGTCCAGCCAAATACAGGGAATGAACCAGCACAAAAGTCTGGTCAAGCTCCTGTCCATGATGTGCCTGCGCCAGCTCGGCCACTTGAAAATCAATTGACAGTGCAAAATGCTCAGGTGCCTCAAAATCCGAAACCAGTTTTGCCAGAAGGAATTATTGATCAGTTAGGACACCACGCCGGCGGTATAGGTTCATGTTTTGTTGCTGCTATCCTGGCTGCAGCGTTAACGTGGCTCGGCTTTTTCAGATACTCAACCATGCCACTTCGACGCTTGCGTAAAGTCACCCAGCAATTAGCAGGAGGTGACCTTTCGGCACGCGTTGGGGAAGGATTGGTACACCGCAAAGATGAAGTTGCAGATCTGGCGCGAGATGTTGATCGGATGGCCGAGAGAATTGAAAGCCTGGTAGGGGCACATCAACGATTGATCCGTGATGTTTCGCATGAACTCCGTTCACCTCTGGCGCGACTTAATGTTGCTCTCGAACTTGCCCGCCAGTCAGCCGGACCGAATCATTCCGCTCCTTTTGACCGAATCGAGCGAGAGTCTGACCGGCTTAATGAACTGATCGGCCAGCTACTTATGCTGACTAAGCTGGAAAGTGAAAGTGGATCTATAAAAAGAAGTGAGCTCGATATTTCAGCTCTTGTCGCTGAGATTGCTAAAGATGCCGATTTCGAGGCAAAAAATAACAATCGACAGGTTACTGCGGCTGTATCAGAAAAAATTATACTCAACGGGAACAGCGAACTACTTAGACAAGCGATAGAAAATCTGGTTAGAAATGCCGTTCGCTACACAGAACAGGGAACTTCTGTCGAAATATCGATTAAAAAGAAGATGTCAAGCGGACGAAACTTTGTTCACATTGAAGTCAGGGACCATGGTCCTGGGGTTCCAGAGTCTGCATTGTACGATATATTTCGTCCGTTCTATAGGGTCAATGATGCGCGTGAACGCCAGAGTGGAGGCACCGGTGTTGGACTGGCTATATCCGACAGGGCTGTACGCCTTCATGGTGGGAGTCTGCGGGCTTTCAATGCCACAGGTGGCGGTTTGATAATGGAGATGGAACTGCCGCTAATGTAGAGCTCTTTTTTTTACGACATAAAAAATACTGGTTTAAATCTGAACCCGGATTTGAACCGGTGTCGTAATCAGGATTTGAATCTGTGTCGTTAATAAGTTCGAAGTGCGTTTGCCAGGGGACGCCAATAAATACAGGCACTTGCAATATTATTTTGCGGGTGCCTTTTATTTTGGGTTGCTTATGGGTTGCAGCAGAATGAACCCAATAGCCTGATATGGGTGATCATAGGTAGGTAATTTTGCCAAATCTCGCGAGTATGTACTGCTGATCTCAGTGGAATTCCATGATGTTACGATTACCTTGACCTTTTGATTTGGTGGGCGCCAAGGCCTTTTGGGTGAAACACTATAAAAAGTAGCCAAGAGTCTATCTATAAGTTCTCGCTTCTCGCAGTGGGATCGTTATCTATTATGGTTTTAATTATTCTATTCCACAAAAAAAGTCCGTTAGTTATAACTGACTTGGATAAATGGTGCCTGCCGGGAAATCGGACCCACGTTTTACATCAACGGCCTTATCGAAACAACTGCAGTAGTAAATTTCTGAAACGAACCGCTGGTATGACTGTAACGAATCGGCCGCACATTATACTGCTTTTGCCTTTAATGCTGCAGAAATGGCATTTAAGTCTTCGGATGATAGTTGCGGCTTCTGTCGTTGCAATAGTTCGTTCAGTAACTTTGCATTTACCACCGCAACCCCTTTTACCGCCTGACGGAGTTGTACAAAAGCCTTTAAAAAACAGAGAACAGGCTTATCCCACGAACTTTGTGCCAAAGTTCAAGCAAATCTCCGCCACTTTCATTTGACGCAAAATCTTTCCAAACGCCAACCTTTGCACCGACCAGACGAATCTTGAGGGATTGACCTGCTTCACCCGCCATACTGCCAACGCACCACTCGTTATTATGACGGACACCGTTAGGTAGCAGGTACTCTACAACCGCATCGATCCGCTCAGCCAGCATAGTGGCAATTTCAGGGAAGCTATGCTGCAGGACAGAGGGGATCATTGTTCATCCTCCCACTCTTTTTTCACAGTTGCAAGGTAGGCTTGGTAGTGCTTATGGCCATCCTCGGCCTTGATGTGGGCATAATGACGCAGGACTGTTTCTAATTTATCATGCAAGACATCTGCAGCGACCTGAAAACCGTTTGGATTATTACGAATATAATCCGTAGCTACAAGATGCCGCGCGCAATGTGGCCGAAAACCATCGCAATCAGGAAGGTAAAGGTGTCTACATAAATACCCTGTAATCAACATTCAATACTGCCGCAAGCTTCTTGGCTGTTTCCTTACCGATCGTACGCTTCCCCTGCTCCATTTCTGATATATGGCGCTGGGGAATCCCAGTAAGTTCAGACAACCGAGTCTGCGTCATTTCTGCTTTGCTCCTGCTGCCACGCAAGATAGATGCAGGCACGCTGCCACGACGACCAGCAACTTCACGCCATGGGGTAGAATCAGACTTTTCAAGCTGCGCAACATAGCGTGTAATGGTGTCTACATTAGCAGGGTGTACCATCAGGTGAAGCGGTATTAAATTCTCAGTATGGGGCTTTTTCGTGAGTCCCGGCATAAGTCACCTCTACAAGTTTTATTGTATTGTCTGTTTCTTCCCATACAGCAACGTATGTTGGCCTGCCGGTTTTAATATGGCAATGGTGCTGATTTTTTCGCCCTTCCAGCTTTGCGTAATTCTTCCAGTTACCCCGAGTGGGTCCGGATAATTCAATCTCTGCTGTAAGTAGGTCAAACCGATCCTGGACAATTGTCGGTAAACTGTTGTACTGCTTTTCAGCTTTTTTGCTGTATGTGACGATCCAAGCCATAAATTATCCTATACCATTTTTTAGTATATGGTCAAGCTGCTTTTTTACCGGCGCTTATCGGAATAACTTTGTTCTCGCTGCCAATGATGATGCTGTTCAACTTCCGTTCCAGTGTTTCGAGAGCAATCTGCTTTTCGTCGTCGAAGTCATGTTGGTTATAAATGCGATCCAGCTTGCCCATAGTGTGATTTAGCACCCTCTCTCGGTGCTCGAAACCAATTTTACATTTTGACATTAAAGTGGTAGCCGTTCGCCTAAGATCATGCAGAGTCCATTGGTCAGTTCCTATAAGATTCTCGGTCGCTGGTTTACCATCGGCACCGAATAGGGGCTTTCCCTTCTTATCCTTGAGCGGCCATTCAAGACAACGGCGTACTGCCACAGACAGAGCGTGTCCTTCAATGGCTTTATCCTTTGTTCTGTGTGGACATGGGAAGATATAGCCACTGTATTCTTGCTCTGCCGGCCACGCCTCGCGTTTCTCTTTTTTTGCCGCTCTCGCCTCTGCTTTCTCTTTCGATGCCTTGGCCTCTGCTATGGCTTCGGCAACAATCCCTAGTGCAGTAGCGGTCAAATATACTCGGTGCTCACGTTTGTTTTTTGCTCGTTCTGCCGGAATGGTCCACCAATGCCCGTCAATCTCTCGGGTATGTATGCCCGTGACTTCCCCCCGGCGCTGTGCAGTAAACAGAACCAGCTTTAAAGCATTACGCATTTCTCCGGACATGGGTAGCGAGTCCAATTTGTTCCACACTGTCACAATCTCGGTTTCAGATAATGCCCGAGTCCGTTCTTTGTCAGGTTCAGCAGTGACGCCGAGACATGGAGTCATCGGGATACGCTCTTTATCCAGCGCCCAATTAAACATTTTACGCGTAATTTTCAACGTCAATGCTGCCGATGATGGAGAAGTAAGACTTATTTCGTCGACCATACAAATAATATCTTTCCGGAGAATATTCGCGGCCTTCAACTTTCCCCAGCGTGACA
>CAIYZD010000457.1 GCA_903930585.1 uncultured Geobacteraceae bacterium
GATTTAACGGGTTCTGACTGGTTTGCTGCATGGCAAACCTCTGTTGACCAAAAAGAATTGATCAACACGGAAGAAATTATCATCCAGCAAAAAGGGGCGTTGGTAAAAATACACAACCGAGAAAAATCGCGAGAAAATCCAAAGGGTGGTTACAAATGGGATGGGCAATTGCAATTTTATCATGGCCGCGATCTGATGGGACATTATTTTGCTCGTCCTGAAGAACAAAATACAAACAAGGGCATCATGTATTTTTATTATGATTCTGCAAAAAAAGAGCTAATTGGAAGTTGGGTTGGTGCTTCTTATGATGGGCCGCTGCTCAATGGGTTTGTTGTAATATCTAAACACAAAACAGAGTCAGTCGAAGTTTTGAAGCAAATAATAAAAAGTCACCCTGACAAGGTGTCGATCATATCTTACAGCATGTGATGTTATGACTGTTCTTGCTGAACGCCATGCCGTTTGCGAGTTCTGTCTAAAACCTGTCGCGGGGACACTATATCGAGATTCAAAGCAGATTCTTTTGAAAAAGCTTTGTCCAACCTGTCAGCAACAAAGGAATATAGCAAAAACACCCACGCTGATAAGCTCTGACCCGACATATTTCCTCAAATCTTGGTTAGGAGAAAAACCAAGCCTACAAGCGCAAGGCTTAAGTTCACTCATTATTGAAGTTACGGATGATTGTAATTTTGAATGTCCAACCTGTATTGCAGGTTCTAAACCGGGGGCAGGGAAAACAAAAAGGTTTTCTACAATTGAGAAGATGATTGCTACTGCCGAATCGAGTTCTCGGAAGCCGGATATTTTAATGATTAGCGGAGGCGAGCCGACTATACATCCAAAAATTATTGAGATATTAAAACTCGCCTGTGCATCTTCGATTGATCATGTAATTCTGATTACCAATGGAAAGCGCATAGCCGAAGAAGCAACCTTCGTAAAAGCACTCGCCACACTCCCGAAGAAATTTGAAATTTACCTTCAATTCGATTCTTTAGAACCAATAGTCTTAAAAGACTTGCGGGGGAAAGATTACTCGGAAATTAGAAAGAATGCAGTTAAACAATTGTGTGAATATCACATTCCAACAACGCTAGTCTGTGTCGTGAAGGCGGGCTTAAATGATAATCTTTGTGGGGAAGTCATTCGCTACGCCCTAAAATATCCAAACATTGTAGGTGTTACATATCAGCCTATCAGGGCTTCCGGGCGAACGGAAAGCCTCACTCATCGTGACCAAATTATTGATCTGGCTCGTGTGCGAAATAAGTTAATAGAAGCAAATGTCGGATTTGGTCAGAATGACCTAGTTCCGCATCCGATGAATCCAGAGAATATATGCACCGGGTATTTATTACGCGAACAATCCGGCTATAAAACAGTTACAAAAGAAGTATGTAATGGAAATGGCCACCCCTCGGCATTAGAAAAATGTCTGTATTTTCTACCAAAACATAATTCTTCAAGTCTCCAATACAATACGCTTTTCCGTGTGACAATAATCTCATTCATGGACAAGTATAGTTTTACTCGCGAGCAATTACCTTATTCGGTAATTGGTTTTGTGACTCC
>CAIYZD010000458.1 GCA_903930585.1 uncultured Geobacteraceae bacterium
AATATGAGAGGATCGGCCTCATAAGCAATAATACTACAATCGGGATACAACTGTTTGAAATAGATGCAACTGAGACCGGTGTTTGCGCCGCAATCCAGAATAACAGGGGCTTTGCTTCCAGCCCGGAAGGCATAAATCTCCTCCACAAAGATGCTGTGATAGGATGAGATAAAAGAGGCTACATCCGGTACAATAAAGTCGTTGCCATGGAGTCTGATGGTTTTCCTGGTATAGCGTGGAGTCCAGCCGTAACGGGAATTGAACCAGCAGAACATGCGGTAGGAATAATCTCCGGCCAAACGTGTCAGATGTTTGAGCGGCTCGTAAATAAACGGCTTGAGCAATCCGGCGCCTCTCATCCCTTTGAATTTCCGGCGACATAACGGAGCGCCTGCATATAACCGGAAATCACAGTATTGATATTCACTTCTTCTCGAATGATGGACATGGATTTCATTCCCATCTCCCGACGCAATTCCGGGTGATCGAAGAGGTATGAAATCGCCCTGACCAAGTCGTCCTCATCACCATCCCCAAAATAGCAGCCGTTACCACCCTCGCGCACAAGTACCCTTTCGGTTCCGTCACACACTGAACAAACGACCGGAAGACCGAAACACATCGCCTCATTGATGGATAACCCCCCCATGCCGGCAAGTACATAGACCGAGGACGCCATGAAATATCTCCCCAGTTCTACGGGGTCGTAAATTCCTCCCAGGAAACGTATTCGGGAGGCGATACCCAGTCCTTCAGCCAAACCCTTCAAGGCGGCTTCTTCCGGTCCGTTGCCGATGATGAGCAGCTCTGATTCCGGGTAACCGGTGCTTAGGCGTGCAAAGGCGCGTATCAGCAGATCAACCCTTTTCCAGACCACAAGACGCCCGACATGAACCAGGCGGAAGTCTGACAGTGGCAGGATTGGTTCAAGCCTGCCGGCCGTTTCCCTGGCCGAGAAGAGCGCATCAGTATCGGGCGAGTTCCGCGTCACGAATATGCGTTTTCCGGGCACACCGTAGCTGCCATAGACATCAAAAACCTCGTCGACATAATTGACATGTGCTTTGGGTATCTGATAGGCGACCCTTCTGACAAGCAGTTCGCAGAGGCGCAAAATTCCCAGCAATCCAGGAATTCTGCTGACAAGCCTCAGAAGAGGCGATGCCTCCTCGACCATCAACGGTGCCATGAAAGCCCGTGCTTTTGCCTCATCATACTTCGGCACCCTGAACGGGATGGACTTCATGATCAGCTTGATATTCAGCAAACGCACCAGAGCAAGCAAAGGCAGGTTAAAAAGGAACGCATAGAGGTAATAGTCGTTGAAGATTATGATCTCGGGACGCTCCCTAAGTAGCAGGGAAAAAAGCCCGCAGAACGAGTGATACACAACAAGGCAGTGGCTTTCCTCACTCTCAAGCACGCGAAAATTAACACCATCCCGCGAAAGATGCACCCCCTCTCCCACACTGCGACTGACTTTCTTCGGCACCAGCACAGTCAGATCTACATCAGGCTCCCCGGCCAGGCGGTTAAGTACCAGATTATAATAATGGGTCAGCGCGTTATTTATGAAAAGCACTTTCACGGGCTGTCCTGCCGGACATCTGTAGCAACTTCTGCCGCCACGCCCTTGCGAATCAGCAGACAGGTCACTTGGTGAGGCATTTCTCGTGACACCTGTTCGGGAGGCTGGACCCGCTCGCCACACGTCCAGTAGTCACCGGTATAGAAACGCCAGAACTCCTGATCGACAATGGCAGCCTGGTTTGCCGAGAGCCACCCTTCCAACTCGGAACGTGAAAACGCCTGGGTGATGAAATGCGGCTTTTCGATGACCGTAGACCCTGGGAAGTCGTAGACGTTTCCATGGTAACTGTGATCATTGTACGGGAAGGTCAGAATCAGGTGGCCGCCCGGCTTCAGAAGAGAAAACATGGATTGTACTGCCTGATCATGCTCCTGAATATGTTCGAGGACACTGATACAGGTGATGAGATCAAACTCATCTATGAGATGTGTTGCGGTAATATCATCATAGATAATGTGATAATGGCGGTTATTGGCCGGATAGCGCCAGTATTGACCCATTTTGTCAATTGCGGTAACGAGAAAACCGCAG
>CAIYZD010000459.1 GCA_903930585.1 uncultured Geobacteraceae bacterium
GTTTCTTTGTGTGGTTAACTGCCTGGGGCGTTACTGATGCGATCATCCATCAGTTTGCCATAGACTATGCAAACAAGGCATATGAGATGATCCGCCAGAAGAAGCTCGGCATGGATGCGCTCTATATGTTTCCTGATCAGACCGTAAAGATTCTGGGAATGTTCGGCACTCTCCGGATGAGCGGAATGATGCTCGCAACGGTTATCACCGGTACGCTCGTAAAATTTGGTGGTCATGCCATGGCAATGATGGCTGGTGGTCTCGCCGGCCAGGTCGGCTCTGCCGGTGGCTATGGTGCACATACTGTCGAAGATCCAAGCGGAAGGGCCACTGCAGAGAAAAGCAATGTGAGTGCCATGCCGACACAAGCGTGGAGCAATGAGTACAGCATGAAGGCACGGCAGGCGCAGTCGTCGATGGAGATGTCTGCTGGGACGTCAGCATCAAACGATATGATAGCAGCGTTTGGCCAGGAGTATTCGGCTCAGATGATGGGTAATGCACAAGTAGGTCGAAACGTGGGCTTCGGAGCAGCCGGTACTGCCATGAAGGAGAATGGCCTTCAATCCTCATATGATCTCAAATCCTTCGATTCTCGGCTTGGACTTAATAAATCAGCAGCGGTAAAGGATATGGTTGCAGGCAGTTATGGTGGCAATGTCCGCAACTTTGCAGAGATGGGTGTCGCCAATGACAAGGCATTAGCACAAACGTTTGGTAACGGTTCAAGCTACGCCGATTTTCTGGCTTCAAACATGGATAAAAGCGTCGGGCAACTGCAAGGAGAAATGCAGGCATTTGGGGCCTCAAAAGCACTCGGATTCAGTGGTGATTGGAGACAGTTCAACGCAATGCGTTCAGAAGTTTCTTCTTTGGGAGACTTTGCTAATGCTGATGCCGTTAATAAAATGGCAGGAAATTTTGGTGTGTCGCCCGGACAGCTCATGCAGATGAACTCGCTGTTCCAGCAAGGAAAGCAATCATCGGCGATTGTAGGACTTTCAAATCAGTTGGGTGGAGCGGATAAGGCCGGAATGGAAGCTGGTAGCGTCGCTGCAATGGAGATAGGTGGCAAGATCAGTGGTATCTTTGCAGCTGGCGGTCACGACAATTACCGTCAACTTGCCAGTAATGACGTGTCCGGGAAAATTGCTCGCAACCAACTTGTCCACTCAGCTGCCGATCAGTTGGCTGGTAAAATCGCTCCGGAATTGGCACATAATCCGGAAATGTATAATGGCGGGCATCTGACCGAGCGTGGCTTTGCCGAAATGCAAAGGTCGATGGAAGGTCAGAACATCTCATTCACTACTGCTGATGGCAAAAATTCGGTGAACGTAGGCATGGATGGCGGTATCGTCAATTCCAGCGAGCAGGGTGTTGTTGCCGCCGGAAACAAATCAAGAGCTGAAGGGATTATGAACGAACTGCGTGAAGCCAACTTCGGCCATAACGCAGTAAACGAAATTGGTAAGATGATGAATAGCAACAAGGGATTCACCTATGAGATGGCAAAAGATGGGGACGGTAATATCCAGTCCTTTTCTATTGGTCGAGGCGGGGACGTCAGCCGGAAAGATATGGCGACATTCAAAACAGGTAGGGACGCTGAAAATATTGACAGGAATATGCAGACTTCTGAACATGGCCGCAAATCCTGGAGTGGTTCGTTAAGTGAAAACGTGAATGTGTCATCAACAAGCCAATACACACAAGTTGATCGGCTCATTGCCTCTGATAGTGACGCCGCTTCAGTCAATAAGGCACTTGCTGACAGTGGGAGCGGTGTTCAAGTAGCACCAGGTGACAGCATTCAAATGAGGATGGGAAAGCCGACTATTCAGGGCATGACAAAAGATGGATCTATGAGATCACACGGGCAGCAAGGCGTGACACCGACAATCTCCACGTTCAAAATCCAACGTGGTGGCGAAAAAGATTACAAGGATTACACCAGTTCAGTCCTTGGCTCCCATACCCAGAAATTTGACAACAGGGTAGACAGCTCAATGGGTGTGAATGTCCAGGGCGGCGGATCGGCACTGATCCGAGGTGCTCTTGGAGAAAGGGCTGCGGAGATAATTATCGGAACTACCAACGGTACGGTAGCCACGATTAATAATGCTAGCTCACTAGCGACTGGTGGCAAAGCAGTTATTAAGGGTGGAAAAGCAGTTTTGGGTAAAATTGGTGGTCAGGCGGCTCCGGTGAGCTCAGCTCCGGGTATTACTCCTTCAATGAAAGGTTACACAAAATATTAGTCGGGAGTTATTGATGATGGAAGATTATGATTTTTTTGTAGCACGGGTCATTCTGCTTAACGATGGCCTAATGGCACTCGCCACTATTCCGAACGAGAATTATGCAGAGTTGATGGCGAACAAAGCGACTGCACCTATAACAATTTCAGCAGAACCAGGTGCCGTTATAATCAGGGTCGGTCCGGTTGCCGTTTCACTGCCTTCCCCGGTATTTGAGCACTTGGCGGAGAAAGGCAAAATGTATGTTTACCTGTCCGACTACGACAACTACGTTATGGAACCTTGGCTGGAAGGGACTGTTAACTCGGCTGATCTCTGGTCAGCAAAAGGAATAGCCGATTACATTTTGGAAAAAGATCAGGGAAGATAGGAAACGGATGGGTGGACGCCATGCCGTGTTTTACCACGTTTTTTTGACTTTTCATGCCATAACTCAATCTGCCTGCCATGGACCGGGAGCTTCCCAGGTGCCTGAAAATAATTTGGTGTTGCTGGCCGCCTCAGCGATTGGCAGCAGGAAAGACTTTACCTGCGCAAGTATGTCGGACAATTGCTCAGGAAGATAAGGCTGCTGCAGTCTCCCAACAAATGCTTTCCATTGTACCTGATGGGTCTTGGCAAAAATATCCGTTGATGCAATGAAATCATAGTCGATAATGCTTCCTCGATTTTCAAAAGTGTACTTTACCGCCTGCGAAAGCTGGTTGCCATCGAAATCGAACTGCCGAGAAAGCTGCCAAATGTCATAAAAGTCTTTCATTCTACTGTTCAACTCTCTAAGGCGCATCATCGCCTCAAATTTTTCTGCTATCGCGCTTTCTTTGCTATAGCATAGAATCCGAGGTGCGGGCTGATCAAGAAATGTAGGCATGAGATGCAATTCAGGGTCTGGATAAACAATATCCCCAAACCCAATGTCAATCTGCATTGCAATGCGTGCTGACTCCAAAGTACCTTGGAACCGAACCCGAACCCCTTTGTAGTCAGCATCTTCCGTTATGTTGACACACTGGATGGTGTCTGACAGGAAAATCAGTCCATCTGCAAGGACATTTGTGTTGATTATATCTCGGATCTGCAATTCTATGGCAGTTGGGTCATTACTTGTTCTACCGATCATGTCGATGTCCATCGTTGACCGGTAGTCTTCTGCATTCCATATTCTGAGCATCAAAGCACCCTTCAGGACAAAACGATCAGAGTAGCGAGAGCAGGACAGGCGGTAGAGAAAACGCTCCATTGCGTAATATTGTAACAACTCACCGAACGGTCGAAGATCACTTCTGGCGATGTTCAATAGTTTTTGCCGAATAGATGCCGCTACATTTGTTACTGTACTTCTACTCACAAAAGAGCCTCCAAATAAGGTTTCATAATCTTCTCGACTCGGCAGATTCTGGCGTATTGAAGAAGCTCTTTGATTTTAAAAATCGAACTTTCACGATAGCTCTTTAGAGCTTCAAGTACTATGTCCATACCGATCTTGTTGCGAAACTTGAAACAGTCGGCAAGTGTTTTCTCTGGACAATATACATTGACGGCAATCCCGTCGATAAGGTGTTCCTCTATGCCAGACTGGTAACATTGCTCATCGTAGCGATACACCTTTAGCGGTGGGAACCCAATTGTTGGATTCCTCATAGATCGGCCAAGCGCAATAGAAACGTGGTGAGGAATTTGTGTCGTCAGATTATGGAATGATAGAGCTGAGATAAGACAGAGTACGCCTTGAGGAACCCGTGATGCCACGGTCACCAGGTCAGGGTTTGAGAGCGGCCCTTGTCCCGCTAGTCGGTAAGAACCACGAGATAGCTGCTCAAGAATACCACTATCGCGCATAGCGTAAAGAGTTCGTGGGTGTATTCCCTGCCGCAGCGCAGCGCCTGTGCGAAACGCTCCACCAAAGCTCCTGATTTTTTCTATGGCCTGATTAATGGACTCTGTCATGGTGCGGATAGTATTGCATACACTTATAAATTAGTAAAAACATTTTTATCCAGCAGTTGCCCTCATATTTATAACCGTTCTCTCAAATCTGTTGATTATTTAGGTCACCACTGCATTGCAAAAAAGTTCAACCACCGACCTTTATTGATTCATTGACGTACAGTTTTCTTTTCACGCCCGACTGTCAAAAAGGATCAGAACTGCCTCTCCAGCTTACTTCTAAGCTGTTCGTCGTGCCTATATTCTTCCAGCATAAAATCTTCCAGTTCATGAGTCGCAGTGTTGTAGCAAATGAACTTCGGTGAGTCTATCCCGACGTGTTTCTTTTTGTTCTTTCCCTTCCCCTCAAACAACTCAAGCGGATCAGGACGAGCCGTATGACCAACAACTTGGTTAAAGCGAATATCCATATTTTCATGGCCTATTGAACACCAAAATATTCCCGAAACATCTTGATAACCGCCGCGAAGTGAACCTATGTCAAAAATAGAGGCAAGAGATTCCGGTGCTACGGGGTGATTTATATACCAGTCAAACTCAGAATTGATCCAGTCACTAGCATCTTCCATCGTCTTAAATGGCTTTCCGTGTTTTTTAGAAAGTCCGCCGTGGGTGAGAAGGTAGTCATCGCGTACGAGAGAGCCATGGAGAAGCCCCTTATACATATTTACGACATGAAATAGCTCTGGACTATACCTATTTCCTGAACACCTGAAATATCCATGGGCGTTGCTTAGATACGGAAGTTCGTGGTTTCCGCATAAAAGAACACATTCGTTGGCAACGGCAAGCTTAAAGGTGGCTATGATGTCTGCGTCGGAGGCGGAGAACGAATCCATGAAATCGCCAAGGATAATGTGCTCTTCTTCTGGGCGGTATTCAATGAACGCCTTGCATTTGGCGTAATTACCATGAAGGTCGCTTATTATCAGGCTCATACTCGATATCCCGCTCTACTTTAGGTCGAGGAGTGACAATTGTGCTTTGATCGCAACTGAGAGTTTTTGTGCATATATCAACTGGCGAAACAAAATGCGTACTGTGGAAGTAGGACTTATGTTTAATTCAATGCTTGTTCATACCCAAATACCGTCTTCGGTTATATGTCACAGTCTATAATTCTTCATCAGAA
>CAIYZD010000460.1 GCA_903930585.1 uncultured Geobacteraceae bacterium
CCCTGACTTGTACTAGGGGCTCAAGCTGTTCTGTAAATGCTGCACAGCTATGCTATTTGCACCTTTGTCATCGTTGGAATAACTTACTCCGGGGACCTCATGACTACCTCCGTATATTGCGCCGCCGACTATGCTGAATATAGGATTGCCGCCAAGCTTGTACTGGGTGCGCAAGGCTGACGGGATGGTTATTTCCAAAATCTGCTGACCGGACACGGTGACGATAGCGTAACTGCCGGAGCCTATGAGAACAGGCGTTGGTTGGGTGGTCTGCCCCGATACCATGGTTTGCTGATAAAACTCTACTGTCGAGCCGGTACTTAAAAATTTAGCAGAGTAATTAATACTATGATTGTTTGAGTCAACATACACTTGTTGCATATAGGAAGGCACCTGATCCAGAGTCGTACCGGTAGGCAGAGGAATCAAGTTGGAACCCCAGAGTGTGTAGCTGTCACTCAGATTCGTCCAGGTCATATCATATCGGATCGAACCTGTTGGAAAAACACCTGCGGTGCTGAGGATCGGCCACCAGGCTGTTCCAGCCCCCTGCGCAGCGATAGTCTGTCCGGAAATAGCGATGGCGGTGACGGTCAGTTTAAATGCTGAAGAATTGGTTTTGTTGGTCAGGGTGGCACTGCCGTCGCTGTTGGAAGCAAAGGTACTATTTTGTGGACCATCACCACCGCTTACCCAGCCGGATGCGGTCAGGTAATAATCGGTACCGTATGCAAAAAGAGTAGCGGGATAACCGGTCGGCCGTGTGGTAGTCCAGGTAGCAGGTGCGGGGTCGTAATAGGTGTAAGCACCCGTAAGGCTTACTCCATCGGTAGCCAAGCCGACTCGCTCAATCGCGTAGGCCATAGTCGAGCCTGTCGTACCCCCGTATGAGTTGATTTTCGGGAGAAATATTCCTGATTGCAGAACCGATTGGGCCGTCACACTTGACCTTTTCGATGCCGACCAGGTGCCGTTTCCGGACGTTGCCCCTGAATAGCTGCCGCTGATCATCCCGCTCGCGCCACTCATGCTCCCCTGCCAGGTGACCACATCGTTTCCGGAAGTCGAGGTTCCACTGTACATAAAATAAGAACCGGCAATATCGCTTGAGGTCAGTTTTCCTGAAATCACGTATCCATTGCTGCTTGTCCCGGAAACGTTTCCGTTTGAATCAACTGTCAGACTAAGGGTAGCCACCGGGATGCTGTTCGAGTCAAGAGCAGTGCCGTCGTATGTGCCTACCACAGAGGAATAGTTGGTAACGTGCCTGGAAATCGTCCACCCTATCGGGCTACCGACGCTATTAACACCGCTGCCGCTGCCGCTGCCGGTAGAAGCATTGACCGTTCCGCTGGAACAGGTGGTTCCTGCAGTTCCCCGAGTGAAGACAATGACGTCAAAATTTCCGGTCGCCGAAGGAGTCATGTAGGCCGTAATGCTGCCGCCACTCGATGTCCCTGTGCCGACCCCCAGGCTGTTAACGGAGAGCGTAAAGGTGCTCCCGTCGAAAGCGGTTCCGTCGTAATAGCCGACCGCTCCGGCAAAACCCTTCCCGGCGGAGCCGGCAACATTGGTAAAATCATAGGCCGTCAGAGTGATGCTGTTGTCTCCCGGCAGAAGCTTCTGTCCGGTTTGCCCGGAATAAACCATAGTGCCAAGAGAATTATAGGCCTTGATGCGGAACACGTAGTACTCATTGTCGGTCAGGTTGGTTAAAGGATAGCTGAAGGTATGATTCTGCTGATGGTACGCAAACAGATTAACGCTGGCAGGAGCACTACTGGATGTACTGGCAGGAATCACATCCAGAGTCATACTGGTTATTCCGAGCTTCTGCATTGTTCCGGTTGATGTGTTAGAGAACACGATTTTCAATCCAGCCTTGGCATCACCCGGAGTCCCGCTGCCGCTGTTTCCGGAACAGCCGGTAAGAAGTGCAAGAGTTCCCAGCAATGTGATTGTTAGTACGATTTTTGCGATTTTCATATCGTCCCCCCTTAAAACATCGTGGATACGCCGAAGCTGAAAGACACATCACGTGTGCCGGAACTACCCGCCCGATCATATTGGGTGTAGACCGGCACGTTGACACCAAGGTTTAACGACGTAGTGCGTTTATAGTAGTACCTGAGTTCCGGGGCCACATCCAGAGTGGTACGGGCGTCACCCAAAGCAATGCCGTTAATCTTGTTCTGGAAGCCGTGTTGACCTTCCGCGCGCACTCCTACCCAGAGATCGGGCTGCCCAATGGTATGCTCAAGGGCGGCCATATAGGCAACCGTGCTGCCGTATTCAACCTGGTTACCGATAACGGTTGGCTTATTGAGCGGTTGGGTTACACCGACCATGATGGTACCGCGGAAACCGTCAAACCGCTTGATGAGCTTTTCGGTAAGAGCAATGTCGTAAGTGCCGGTACCGTGCCCCCTGTTCGCGTCGCCACTGGCGAATTTACCGGTCAGCAAGGTAAAAAGCGCGCCTCGTGCATTTTCACTCCCAATTCGATGTTTGAGGGTCAAACTTACGTCCCCGATACCGGTGGTGGTTGAGGGATTTAATACACCGTCATTGCTGCCATCAAATCTGGCGGTAACAACCGGGATATTGATCTGAACGGCAAAATTACGATTAAATGTGTAACTTAACGGCACCGTATAGATTTTAAGATCATCGCTCCAAAGGGTGTCAACCCCTACACCAAGTCTGGGAGTTGATTTGGGTGCCTGCTGCGGGGTCGCACTCGGTGTGGTTTCCACCGGTTGGGCAACACCCGGTGCGGACTCTGCTGCTTGTGTGAAGCTACGACTGGTATCCATTTCCGTCGTTGCCTGCACTCCGGCAAAGACAGGTGGCGCCGTAGCGGTGGTTGTGCCGAGCTTATCGGGAGCAACCAGGGCCGCAGTGGAGGTAGCGGAAGTCCCGCTGCTGAAACCAAAATTCACCGTGGCGTTAGCAGCCAGGGAAATGGTCGGGGTGAGGGCCGTCATGCACACGATGCAGGCGGCGAGTGTCTTATTTATCCGCTTGAAATGGGGACGAGAGCTGCGTTTCATGACTTCCTCCTGATTTTGAGAGTTAGTACGGCTCCATAAAACTCTGGACGGATGAAATAATAAAATATTTTAAATCAATTCAACGATAGCAGAGAAAAGTAAAAAATCAATGGACCGTAATAATAAAACTCTTTCAGAGAGGAAATGAGGAGTACGCATACTGCGCACAATTTTGGCAGGGGGCGCATAGAATAAAAAACATCAAAAAAAACAGCTAGTTAATGTATTATCCAAGGGGGGCAGGAGAGAAAAATGTCAAATGAAGCATATTTTTTGAGTTACCATTAATAATGAGGCGGCGGCTCTTCCTGATCCGGATCACACGATACCGATGGCGACATCGCCATAAACTGTTCCTTCAACATCCCGAAATCCCGCTGTAGCTGTTCAAGTATCAGCTCCTGGCGACAGACAATATCATTCAGCTCCAAAATAGTCTGTTCCTGCTGCATGTAGCGTATTTCCAGTTCGTTGATCCGTTGTTCCATGCCCGCGTAAACCTCCACTTTTCTGATTGTACCATGTAGCGAAATATGATTCGGCGTGTATCCTATCACAACAAATCAATCCATTTTGAGTTATTTTTTTTGCCGCGTCACATTGCCCGTACACCATGCGCAACTTCTATGCTATATTGGTTACTCACCGTATCTTCCGGAGGTCATCTGTTTATGAAGTACCGTCTGCAACCATTGGTCCTGCTGTTTTTCCTGTTATCCATATCCTTTTCACATGCCGCTTCCCCCGAACTGAAAAAGAACCCTCCTGCCCCGGGCCAGGAAGTAAGCGTACCGATCCTGCTCTATCATCGCTTCGGCCCAACGGTAGCCGACGGCATGACGATCACCACACCGGTATTCGAATCCCACCTCAAATTCTTACGTGACAATGGCTACAATGTAATCCCGCTCCGTCAACTGGTTGACTGGTATCAAAAGAAAGGAGCGGCGCCGGCGCCCAAGTCAGTCGTAATTGTGGAGGACGATGCCCATAAATCCGTATACACGGACATGCTGCCGCTTGCCAAAAAATACAATGTTCCGGTAACGGTTTTCATCTACCCGTCAGCAATTTCAAACGCCAAATACGCAATGACCTGGGACCAGATCCGGGAACTACGGAAGAGCGGACTGTTCGATTTCCAGAGTCACACGTACTGGCACCCTAACTTCAAACGCGACAAGAAGAAAATGAAACCGCAGCTGTTTGAAAAATCCGTCGCAGCCCAGTTGACGAAATCAAAAGTAAAGATAGAAAAGGAACTAGGCGGGAAAGTGGATATGCTGGCATGGCCGTTCGGCATCTTTGATGAGTATCTGCTGAAGAAAGCCGCGGAAGCCGGTTATACCGCCACCTTCACAATTGTGGCCCATCACGCGACTTCTGCGGACAGTGTGAGTAAACTGCCCCGCTATCTTCTGATCAACGCTGATCAGGGTAAGGTGTTCGCGCAGATCGTTGCCGGAACAGCCCCAAAGCGAAATATTGTCTACTGATTTAGTCATCTAATTCATATGCAGTCCGCTTCCTGAGAATTGCAGTATCCAATTAAGAGCGTCCTTCACTATTACTATGATGGTATCTTTCTGTTCCGTTTTGCGGTGAATTGCAGATACAGTCACGATTGGAGACCAGATCTGTTTAACCGTGTTCAGGTCAACATACTTTCGTGAATCAATCACGTCATAATTGTTTGTGACACCACAACAGACGGATCTTTCCCACTCATTTTTGCTATTTTGTTTCCAAATATTTCTGTACGCACCAAACGACAGCTGTTGACCAAAGTTCATCTCAGTCACATCAATGGAAGTTGCCAAGCCAAACCTGTCAGAGTGTACATTTTCAACGTAGGCAACATGCCAACGATCACTGAGCTCAAAAATCGCGACATCGCCTGCTGTGACTTCAAAGATATTTTTATTTTTCAATGTTTCTAATTCATGGACACTTTTTGGAATAGCAAAAGTCGGGATTTTTGTTTTGATATAGTCAACACAATAACCACCTTTTTGCATCCAATCGTCACAGTCACAACCTGCATAGCTACTTGTCTGCACCAAGCCTGTAATTACAATAGCGATTACAATTATCCGCATATACATCATTTCTTGATTTTCCATGATCCGCACGAGTTCAATGTAAAGATTGAACTTACGCGCACGCGCCATGCCGGGCACACAACAAAAAAAGAGTTCCAGCAGTTGACAATCTGTACGTTTAGCGATCTGTCTGACCAGCTTGTTGCAGAATATGTCACGTGGAGGGCACCATGGTCAATAAAATCCTCTTCCCCCAGAGCCCTGCAATTGAATTGACGGCGATTTGTTTTGGGCTATAGTGTATGAATACGGATACTTCTTTCCACCGTATCCCGGAGGATATCATGCAAGCATTATTAAATCTCTTATTCGGCTTTGCACCATTCGTAATAGTTACAAGCGGCTGGCTTGTAAGCTGCCTCAAGGTGGTGAACGAGTACGAGCGACTGGTGGTCTTCACACTCGGCAAGGTAAACAAGGAACCGAAAGGGCCCGGCCTCGTCTTCGTTTTTCGCCCCTTTCAGACGGCCGTACGCATCAGCCTTCGTACCGTGGTGTTGGATGTGCCAAGCCAGGATATCATCACGCGCGATAACGTGAGCCTGAAAGTCAGCGCGGTTGTCTACTTCAGGGTGATGGACGCCAAACAGGCCATCCTCGGCGTAGAAAATTACAATTATGCCACCAGCCAGATCGCGCAGACCACGTTGCGATCTATTCTCGGTGAGGTGACTCTGGATGAACTGCTGGCGGATCGCGAGAAACTGAGTCTGCGGCTTCGGGAGATCATCGATTCCTCCACCGAACCATGGGGCATCCAGGTCTCCGCCGTCGAGCTCAAAAGTGTTGATCTTCCCGAACAGATCCAGCGCGCCATGGGTAAACAGGCCGAAGCGGAACGGGAAAAGCGTGCCAAAGTTATTGCCGCAGAGGGTGAATTGCTGGCCAGTCAACAGCTGCTGGAAGCCGCCAACACCCTCAGCCGGAACCCCGCTGCCATGCAGATGCGCTACCTGCAGACGCTCACCGAGATCGCCGTGGAAAAGAACAGTACCATCGTGTTCCCGCTCCCCATCGAGCTGATGAAGGTGTTTGAAAAGCTGGGGGAAAAGATATAATACGGATGAGGGAAAGGACCAGTGCGGTAAAAGGGCACGTACTATTTTTAGCATATGTGGAGGGACCATGATCGAACTGTTACGAAAACGCCGCAGCATCCGCACATTCACCGCTGATAGCATATCACCTGAGACCAGGCAGCTCCTAATTGAAGCCGCCCTCCGCTCACCATCGTCACGAGGGAATAATCCCTGGGAGTTTATCGTGGTGGATGATCCCGAACTGATCCGCCAGCTTGCCACAGCCAAGCAGCAGGGGACGCAATTCCTGGAAAATGCTCCTCTGGCGATCATTGTGTGTGCAGACAGCACGAAGTCTGACGTGTGGGTCGAGGACTGCTCCATTGCCGCGATCATTATCCAGCTAACTGCGCTGTCGTTGGGACTTGGCAGCTGCTGGGCACAGATACGCAACCGTCAGCACGATCAGAACATCACGGCAGAGGAGTATATACGGGAACTGTTTGGTCTGCCGGAACAGATGAAGGTTGAGTGTGTACTGGGAATCGGCTATCCCGGTGAAACGAAATTGCCGGTGCCGGAAGGCAATCTGCAACATGACAAGGTGAAATACAACCGGTGAAGCCCTCGCGCTACACAGGCGACGGCCAACCAGAAGAAAGGGGCTTACAGCAATGAAATTCAGTTATAAAACAGCCGGTTCTTGCGCCACACGTATCGATATTGAGATTGAAGCAGGTTTAATTGTCAACGTCAATTTCATCGAGGGGTGTGCAGGTAATACCCAGGCGGTTGCTGCTCTGGTCAAGGGAATGCCGGTTGCGGAAGCGGTGCGGCGTTTGAAGGGGATCGCCTGCCAGGGAGATACGTCGTGCCCGGATCAGCTTGCCCGGGCTCTGGAAGCGGCTGCAACGCAATAAGGGGGCGCTTGGAGCGATTTGCCCGGATACTGCCGGAGCATGGACACCAGAAATGGAAAACCAAAATACCTTTACAAAACCTGATGTTACTGGTAGACACCATGGCGGTCATGCAAAATAATCTGTATCGTCTTTTCTATATATGATGAGGTTCTGAGTGGTCCACCAACATGCAACCAGTGATTATATGGCTCATGGTTTCTGCTTCTCATGGGAACCTGGATTGGTCTGGCTTCATGTAGCTTCCGATATCGCAACCGGAATTGCGTATTACTCCATTGCGTTAGCGTTACTCTATTATGCTTACAAACGTCGTGATATCACCTTTTATGGCTTGCTGATAAGTTTTGCGGCATTCATTCTGGCGTGCGGCACGACTCACTTTTTTGCTGCATATACTGTCTATGATCCAACCTATTGGCAGGAAGGGTATGTCAAAGCATTTACCGCCTTGATATCTATCGCTTCTGCAATATATTTTATTCCCCAGATGCCAAAAGCACTTGATATGCCAAGCCTTGCCAAATCACTCGACGAGAATCGGGAGCTAAACAGCAAATTGACCAAGGCTGTACAAGCACTACAAGACAGTAACTCCTTCAATCAAAGCATTATCGACAGCAGCACCGATTGCATCAATCTCCTGGACCTGAAGGGCCGTTTGCAGTACATGAGTCCGAGAGGGCAACTCAAATTTGGCATCAAAAGTATTGATGAATTTATCAACGTTCCATACGAGAACTTTTGGAAGGGGGAAGACCATACTGCAGCATTGGGGGCAATTACCAACGCTCAGCAGGGTCATCAAGGAAGTTTTGAGGGATATTCCCCAACCCAGGAGGGTACACCTAGATCGGAAGAGCACA
>CAIYZD010000461.1 GCA_903930585.1 uncultured Geobacteraceae bacterium
AGCTAATGAATGAAATTTACCGGGTGCTCAAGCCGGACGGTCGTTTTTTCGCGTTGACTCCCTGTTATCCGCATCAGGAAATTTTTCAGGATCCGACTCATGTCAACATTATCACAAAAAATACGCATCGGTATTTCTGTGGGGAAAATCCTGATGGGCGTATGTATGGATTTACGGGATACTTTGAATGCATCAAGAGCCAGGCGGTATACTCCAGCTATGCCAACAAGGAACTTTCCCACTCATTAAGCGAAAAATTGAAGTGGGTACGGAAACTTCTAAAAGGTCAGCTTTCACACGTCGCGTGGGAACTGATTGCAAAAAAACACCCTGTCGAATGACACGTTATTTCGAACACAATTTACAAATCATCCCTTGTATATAGCCGGGCTTTGAGGCGACACTCATATGAATAGTAAAACTGAAGGTCAAAAACGCGCACTTATTGTCAGAGCAGGCCGACTTGGAGATACGATCTGGGCTACAACCGTCATTGAGCCCATCAGGGCTTTTTTAGGGGACGATACACGTTTTGACATCATCGTCGCACGTGGAATGGGGAAGCTATTCGAACATGACCCTCGTATTGATACCATTTTTGAAATCGAACATCGTAGTATTCCACTCTTGTGCTGTCCTACAAAGCTGTCCGTTTTGTGGAAGTCTCTGACGCACCCGTATGATATCGCCATTTCATTAGAGACCGGTTCACACTTTTCCAGCCTTATGCGTTGTGTCCGTGCAAAACAGAAGATATATGAAACGAATCTTTTGCATTCGGAAAGTCGGCCTGAAGGGCAAAACATGGTTCATCTGACCCGACATGTGCTGGCTCAGGGTATACCGGCTCATTTTTGTCAGAAGGCCGCACCGTCACTATGCCCTCCCAGGAACATTACCAGTACCGACCTGATCGGCAATAATCGTGACTACCTCTGCCTGCATCCAGGTAACAGTCTTTTGGCCCGTGGTAAACCGGCTTTACGCTCCTGGCCCGAATCCTATTGGCGCGAACTGGTCGAACTGGTTTCTCAACATGCCTCCAACCTCCAAATAGTTCTGATCGGGGAAAAAAGTGAGCGGGCTTTGAGCGCGGCTGTTGCGGCACGTGTTCCCGGGGTAATAAATCTGGCGGGGCAAACTACGTTGCAACAATTAATGGTTGTTCTTGCCCATGCCCGAGTCCTGGTCACGACAGACACTGGTCCGGCTCATGTTGCCGCAGCGTTGGCAACTCCGGTAATTTCGGTATTTGGGCCAAGTGAGGCACCCGGAACCGGACCGTTTGCGGCTATAAACGGCTGGGCCGTAGCTGTGACGAAAGATGTCGGGTGCAATCCCTGCGTCAATACGGAGCGGGCCAAAACATGCACTGACAATAAGTGCATGCAGGCCGTCACTCCTTCAGACATTATGAAACTTATCGACGAAGCGCTGTTGAGACATCCTGTCGCTCCGGTTTTCGAACTTTAGGACAAACCAGAGTAAGGTGAAGGCTTTGAAATGCCCCCCATTTCCGTTGTCATCATAACCTTTAACGAGGAGAAGAATATTGAACGCTGCCTGCGGTCGGTCCAGGGAATTGCCGATGAAATCGTTATCCTCGACTCCCTGTCGACTGACCGTACCAGGGAAATCTGCCGGAAATTCGACGTCTCCTTTATCGAACAACCATTCCTGGGATACGTCGAGCAAAAAAACAAAGCGCTGGAGTTTGCCGCATATCCACATGTCCTTTCACTGGACGCCGACGAAGTGCTCTCCGATGAACTTAAGGAATCGATCCTTGAAATCAAGAAAAACTGGCAGTGCGACGGCTTCTGTTTTAACCGCCTGACTAATTATTGCGGCGCCTGGATCCATCATTCCGGATGGTATCCGGACCGGAAGTTGCGCCTGTTTGACGCACGAAAAGGGCGCTGGACCGGCGATACCATTCACGAGCGATATCAGTTGAACGATGGCAGCGCCCCGACGCATATCCCCGGAAATTTGCTGCACTACTCCTACCATACAATTGATCAGCATATCGACCAGATCAGAAAGTTTACGACTATCATGGCGATGGTGCAGTTCCAAAAAGGGAAAAAACCCGGATTGGGGAAACTGCTCCTTAATCCCCTCTGGTGTTTCATCCGCCAATATATTCTTCGTCTTGGCTTCCTTGACGGATATCATGGTCTGGTTGTTTGCGTCCTGTCCGCCTGTGCCAACTTCATTAAATATGCAAAAACGAGGGAGCTGTTCTCCAGCCGGGACCATTCAGAATGATCAGGAGTCTGATCATAAGCCGGACGGACGGCATTGGAGACGTCATTCTGACCTTGCCGGTTGCCGGCCTGATGAAAAGACTTCATCCCGGAGTGAAAATCCGTTTTATCGGCCGGTCGTACACGGCTCCGGTTGTTTCCGCCTGCGAGCATGTCGATGAATTCATCAACTGGGACCAGCTGTCCGGCAATTCCTTTCAGGAAAAAATTGAATTTTTCAAAGGGCTGCATGCCGACGCAATACTGCACGTATTCCCCAACAAAGAATTGGCCCGGATTGCATACCAGAGTGGAATTCCGCTGCGCATCGGCACCTCGCATCGTTTCCATCACTGGC
This sequence comes from uncultured Geobacteraceae bacterium, assembly GCA_903930585.1. Lineage (GTDB taxonomy): Bacteria > Desulfobacterota > Desulfuromonadia > Geobacterales > Pseudopelobacteraceae > JACRCG01. Next base: position 2,608 of record CAIYZD010000461.1, read on the forward strand.
TGTACTGCAACCGGCTAGTATCGGTGGGGCGTAAAAGATCGCCGTTGCACGAAGCCCAGCTGAACACCCGGCTTCTTTGCCCTCTGGGTGCGAAGGAGACGCCATCTCTCGACGAACTGGCAGGCTTGACGGGCCTTACCAGACCGGCTCTGCTTGACGAGACCTTTTCCGGGTGGCTTGATCCGGGTCGTTTCAATCTCATTTTACATCCGAAATCAAAGGGAAGTGCCAGAGAATGGGGGCTTGCAAACTTCAGCGAACTTATCCGCCTGCTGCCCAAAGAGCGCTACAAGATTTTCATCTCCGGCAGCAGCGACGACGGAACGGCGTTACGACCCCATCTCGAAAAGTGGGGAAGCGATGTATCGGATATCACCGGAAAGATGTCACTTACCCAATTTATTGCTTTCATTGCCAAGGCTGACGGGCTTGTGGCGGCAAGTACCGGACCACTGCATATTGCTGCCGCACTCGGAAAAACAGCGGTAGGTCTCTATGCGCCAATGCGGCCGGTTCATCCTGGTCGCTGGGCGCCTCTGGGGCCACGAGCCGGATATCTCGTACTGGACAAGAAGTGTCAGCAGTGTCGGCATGACAAGCGGTGTGAATGTATTGAAAGCATACGTCCACTGGAAGTGATACGGAAACTTGAACAACTTGCGTAACACTTCACAACGACAATAATTATCTTGCAATTAGTATTGACTACTATTTTCCTACCTTACGAGAATAGTGCTATATGCACTGCGCAAATGCTGCGGAACTTGTTGCAGGTCCATTTCTTTAATAAATTCTACACATAAAGTACCATCTACAAGAATTTTTGGATTAATGTTCAGTTTAAATATTTCGCCATATACCTCTTTTTTCTTCTTATCTGAAAAATCTTTATTTTTGTTATAGCATTTAAATAATGTAATACAGTTCGAGATCAATATAAATGGATATAAGAAGAAAAGAAGAAATAAAGCCGTAGTTTTTAACGTATGGAAGTCCGTTTTCACAATTTTAAATCCTGATAGTTTTGCAAGTACCCTCAATTTCTGAATACCAATTAGAAATATATGCCCATAGTAAATATACAAGGAAAACAAGTGACAATTCCGGAAGGCAGTAATTCAGTTAAACACGCAGTTGATTTTTTAAATAGACATCCGGACGATGCGAAATCTTTTTTTGAAGCAGCGCAT
>CAIYZD010000462.1 GCA_903930585.1 uncultured Geobacteraceae bacterium
ACTGGAATCCGATCTGCCGGTTTTGGAAAACACGAAGCAGGATAGAAAAGCCTCTCCGGAAAAGGGCGTACAGAAAGTCCCGATCGAAAAACAGGAGGGCGACGATGAAAAATAAGTTCAAAGCCTTCTGGGATAGACTGACTTCCAAGCAACGTCGCAGTTTAGTAATGGTAACGGTGGGTTTAGTTCTTATTGGTTTCAGTCTGTTGGGCTATCTTGCCACCAAGGAAAAGACGGTGCCTCAGGATACGAAAAGGTCTGTGAATTTGGCGCTTGAACCGAAACTTCTGGAGAAAAGCCAGTATCTCGAGAACCAGAAAGAAATGGCTCGTAAAGACGAGGAAAATCGCCAGCTCAAACAGCAGCTGGAGATAATGAAAAACAGCGCAGCAGGTGTTGGAAGTACACCCTCACCTGTCGCCTCTGCAACGCCAATTCCCGTCCAACCACCTGTTCCGGGTCAAGTTGTACAGGGAAGCGGACAGCAGTCTCACTCTGAAGCCGTTGCTGTCAACCGGAAAAGCGCCAAAGGATCTGGCGCCTTCTCTTCTCTTCCACCCCAGAACGTGAAGGGAACTCTCCCCCTGCCGCCATTGCCACCCATGCCAACAGGGGACCAATCCGGTCTGTCTGCGCTTCCTGCAGAAACGGAGATAGGTGATATTTCTCTCGTATCGAGTAGCGGTCAGATGAAACTTTCATCTTCTGAGGATAAAAAAAAAGAGCCGACAGCCATGTATTTACCACCTTCTTTCATGGAGGCGATTCTACTCAGTGGCTTGGACGCCCCTACTTCATCGGACGCTAAAGGTAACCCGGTACCGGCGCTCCTGAAGGTGAAGACGCCTGCATTTCTCCCCAATTCTGTCCGTGCCGATCTGAAGGGGTGCTACGTAATAGCGGATGGCAGAGGCAATCTTGCCACGGAACGTGCGGAGCTTTTGCTGGTTTCCCTGTCGTGTCTCGACCGGAAGGGAAGGGCGGTCATAGACCAGAAAGTAAAAGGCTTCGTGGTTGACCAGGACTCGAAGATCGGTCTCCGGGGCAGAGTGGTCGCCAAGATGGGGAGTATGATCGCCCGGTCCATGATAGCCGGCTTCTTTGGAGGGGTGGGAGAGGTGGTCAAGTCTTCTGCAACGACTACCGCAATAAGCCCGTTGGGAACTACACAGACGGTCAGCGCAAGTGACCTGGCCAAGGCCGGGGTAGGTAACGGCCTTGCCAACGGATTCAAAGATATCGAAAAGTTCTATATGGAACTGGCTCACCAGACCATGCCGGTCATTGAAGTTTCTGCAGCAAAACCTGTGACACTGGTGATCAGCGAAGGTGTGAACCTGGAAATAAAGAAACTTCGCAAAGGAGGCGTTAAGTGAAGAAAGCGCTCTATTCAATCATAGCAACGGGGTTTCTGTGTGGTTGTTCGTTGATCAACCCCTATCAAAGCGAATTCAGTTGTACTGATACCTTCAAGGGAAAATGTGCCTCGGTCCGCGAAGTGTACCTGGAGGATGCGGCTGGAAGTAAAAAGAACAGCGAGGTGCAAAGCAAGGTGGAAAATCCGGCGGCAAAACCTGGTTGCACAACCACGTACAATCGGGAGGAAGGGGAAGGTATGGGTACCGCCTGCTCCGATACCGCTCCCGCTGATATGGACGCCACGTCCGTGGGAAACGCAACGCTTGCAGTTCCGATTGCCGGGAACCCGGAGGAGAGGAACTACAACCGGTACCGTTCCGCGCTCTTCGACAAGTTCAACGGCCTTCTCAAGGAACCGAGAACCCCGATTGTCGCTCCTCCGAAGGTCATGCGCGTTCTACTTCTGCCGTACACCGGCCAGGAGAACGAATTCTACATGCTCCGTTATGTCTATTTCTTCGTGGACAAGCCGCGCTGGATACTGGGGGATTCAGTAACTGCCGATGGGGAGGATGAATAGCCGTGGGATTGCTTGCGAAAATATTCGGTGGCGCTGACGTCGGGCCTGCGATTGCCGACATCGTGTCTATGGCTCAGCGGGACAAACTTGGTCTGTTCTTGCCTTGGGTCGCCTATGACAAACAGGAAAAATGCTATTTCAACGCGGACGACACGATTGGAATGATGTGGGAGTGCTCCCCCTTGTGCTTTGCCGGGGATACGACGATCACCACCCTGCAGGCGTTGTTCCGTTTGAACGTTCCGGAAAAGACGGTCATTCAGTTTATTCTGTATGCCGACCCCCATGTAAAACCTATCCTCGACGATTTCAAGATGATGAAATCGCGTGACATAAGTCTGGTACGGGAGGTTAACGGCAACCTTGCCCGATTTTACGAAGGGGGAACTGAAGGACTGGCAAGTCTCAACGGTATACCGATAAGGAATTTTCGGACATTCTTTGCCATCAAATTCCCGGTAACGGAAGTTGAAAAGATCAATCTTGGCGAAATCCGGGGCACTATCCAGGAAACTCTGGCGGGAGCGGGCCTTCATCCTGAACATGTCGAACCGCCATCTCTTCTCGACTGGACGCGCCGACTGTTCAACGATGAAGTGTCGCAAAACAACAACGCCTATGATGGATCGAAAGAGATTCGCAGGCAGGTACTATTCTCGACCCTCGTTGAGACAAAATTATCCAAAATTGAAATCGGAAAAAAGCATTTCCGCTGCATCACCCCCCGCTACTATCCGAAAACCGGGAATGTCATCCAGACCAACAAACTCTTCGGCGGCATCTTGGGGCAGCTTACCGACGGAGACCAGATCAGGACACCGTTCCTCTACAGTATCAATATTCTGATGAAGAATCAGAAGTCGAAACTCCACACCAAGTGCAACGTCATTCTGCAGCAGAAAGGTGTCGGCTCCTTTGCTCCGTCTCTTGCCCGAAAACAGGAAGAACACATGTGGGCTGCCGACGAACTGGAACGGGGAACTCTCTTTCTCAAGGTAATTCCGACGCTCTGGGTCTTTGGCGCCGATGAAGGGCTCGTGAATGAATCGGTCACCCGGGTGAAGCGTATATGGGAGGGGCAAGAATTCGAAATGCAGGAAGACAAGGGGATACTCATGCCGTTGTTTTTGCTGTCGCTGCCATTCGGCTTTTACGATCTGAAAGGGAATCTGGAGACCCTGGATCGGGACCATGTAATGCCCGTGGACTCCATCACCGTGACCCTGCCGATTCAGGGCGACTTCGCCGGTCTTGGTCGCCCCGCCATGCTGTTTACCGCCCGCAAAGGTCAACTCTTCGGGCTCGATATCTATCACAAGAAGGGTGTCAACAACCATAACGCGCTGATCTGCGGGACTTCCGGGGGTGGTAAGAGTTTTTTTCTCAACGACCTTCTGTTCAATTACTACGCCATGAACGCCAAGATCAGGGTGATCGACATTGGCGGCAGCTACAAGAAGATGACCACACTCTGCGGCGCCAGATACCTCGACTTTTCTGAAGAATCTCACGTTTGCCTTAACCCGTTCACCCACATTGTCGAAGTCGAACATGATATCCCCACCATCGCGCCGATCGTGGCGCAAATGATTTTCTCGTCCGGCAACACCAGTCCCAGTGAAACGGAGATGACCCTGATCGCCCAGGCAGTCAGATGGGCATGGGATCAGGAAGGGCCATCGGCCTGCATCGACACGGTCTACGAATATCTGGCCAACTTTAACAGCTACTCATCCTCCGGTGGCGAGATAAGAGAGTCGGCCACGCGGCTTGCCTTCAACATGGCCGATTTTCGTAGCGGCGGCGCTTTCGGGAAATTCTTTAATGGTAGAAGCACCTTCGATATTTCCAGCGACGACTTTGTCGTTCTGGAACTTGAACATCTGCTCCCGAAGAAAGCTCTCTTCAAGGTTGTCACTCTCCAGGTGATCAATGCGGTCACCATGGATCTGTACCTTTCAGACCGGTCCGACCGACGCTTGGTCTGTTTCGACGAGGCATGGCAGTTCCTTGGTGAGAGTTCGTCATTGAAACAGGTCATCGAGGAGGGGTACCGGCGGGCGAGGAAGTACCACGGCTCCTTCACCATCTGCCTGCAGTCGGTTCTTGATACCCTTCGGTTCGGAGCGGTCGGCAACGTTATTCGGGAAAACTCCGCCTTCAAATTCTATCTGGAATCTACCGCGTTCGAGGAAGCAAAAAACCTGGGGGTTCTGGACTATGACGACTTCACTATGCAGATCCTTAAGTCGACCAAGAGTCTGAAGCCGAAGTATTCCGAAATATTCATGGACACGCCGTTGGGGATCGGAGTCGGCAGACTCACCGTCGATCCTTTTTCATACTATGCCTTCACTTCCGACGGCGAAGAAATTGCGGAAATCGACATGATGGTGCATGCGGGGATGAGCTATGAGGATGCTATCCGTGAGATGGTCAGAAAATATCGCAACAATTAGCCTCGTCA
>CAIYZD010000463.1 GCA_903930585.1 uncultured Geobacteraceae bacterium
CGAGCAGAGTCCGATCAAGAATGCCGTTGAATGTGCCCTGGTACAACTTGATCAGTGCAGTACTCTTTTACTGGAATTGATGGCCGATAACCCACGCGATGCCGAAGCTGGCGCCGGTGCATATCTGGCCCTGGTCGGCCTTGTCGGCGGTGGCTGGATGTGGCTGCGCATGTCCGGAGCCGCTTCGTCCCAGAAAAAAGTCAACCAGCATTTGGCGACATTTTATGCCGAATATCTGATGGTAGAGGCAGCCCCCTTACATCGGCGAGCACTGTCCATGGCACAGCTTTATGACACCCTTTCCATGGATGAGATTACGCGCCTAACCTGATCATTTTACGGAGGAAGAAATGACGTACGAATTTAAGAAACTGTTCACGCCAGGTCGCATCGGAACACTTGAGATCTCCAATAGAATCGTCAAGGCTCCCACATCCACCGGTATGAGCAATATGGACGGCACTGTTTCCGAGCGTTTGTTCCGTCATTACCGGAATATTGCCAAAGGTGGGGTAGGGCTGCTGATAGTTGAATATGCCTATGTTGATGACATTGCCAGCAAGTCCGCCCATTGCCAGTTGGGAATCAGCTCCAATGAACATATTACCGGTCTGGCATGGCTGGCGGATATGATCAAGAACGAGGGAGCCCGGGCCGGTATCCAGATTGAACATTGCGGCCGGCAGAAGTTTCTCGGCACCCGTCCGATCAAATCCGCTTCCCCTGTCCCCTGGCCAAAACTTCAGGATATTGTCGGCGATGCGGCGGTTCCGGAGGTACTTACCGTTGAAGAAATCAAGGAGATTGTCGCGGCCTTTGGCAATGCCTCTGTAAGGGCCGTTCTGGCCGGGTTCGATCTGATCGAGATCCACGGCGCACATGGCTACCTGCTTACCAACTTCCTCTCTCCCCATACCAATAAACGGACCGATGAGTACGGCGGTTCGCTCGAAAACAGGATGAGGCTTCTGGTTGAAATCGTCACGGATATCCGGGCCAAGATCGGGCCTGATTTCCCGCTCACCATCCGCCTGAGCGGGACCGATTACGAGCCTGATGGTTTTGGCATTAATGAGACTATCCAGGTTGCCAAGGTTCTCGAAAAACTGGGAATCGATGCCATCCACGCCTCTGGTGGCGATCACCACATGATGATCCATCAGGTTGCTCCGATGGGTATCCCACGCGGCAATAACGTCTTTGCGGCGGAGGCCTTGAAGAAGAATCTTTCGATTCCGGTCATTGCCTCCGGCTCCATCACCCTGCCGGATTTTGCCGAGCAGATCCTGGCCGAGGGCAAAGGAGATTTTGTCGGCCTTGCCCGTCCGCTGTGGGCTGATCCCGAGTGGCCCAACAAGGCCCGCGCCGGCCGGCTTGATGAGATTCGCCCCTGCATTCGCTGCAATGTCGGTTGTCTGGACCGCGGGTTTTTTAAATTCCGTGCGGTCAGCTGTACGGTCAACCCGCTGATTGGCCGCGAAGGGGAAATGGAAGTAACACCGGCCGAGGTCAAGAAAAAAATAGCCGTGGTCGGCGGCGGGATGGCCGGTATGGAAGCCGCCCTGGTCGCGAAGCTGCGTGGTCATGACGTCACGATATTTGAGAAAAGAATGTTCGGCGGGGTTGTGAATGAGGGTTCCGTAGCTGAATTCAAGTCGGATCTCCGTTTCCTGATCAGGAACATGAGCACCCAGATCGCCACGGCCGGAGTAAACATGGTTACAGAACCCGCCGATGCTGACACGATCAGTGCTGGTGGCTTCGACACGGTGATCGTTGCAACCGGTGGCAGAGCCGTCGTGCCGGACATTCCCGGCATGACGGGTGAAAAGGTAATTGATGCGCTGGATATTTCCAACGGAACAGCCATCGGGCAACAGGTTGTGGTGTTGGGTGGCGGCGAGACCGCTGTTGAGGCCGCACTCTATTTGGCCGGACAGGGGCGTAGCGTAACCCTGCTGCATCGTCGCGAGCTGATGACAAAGGATTGTGTCATTACCGACAAGCTGGTTTATCAGCAGATGCTGGAGGAGAAAAAGGTCAAGGTCATGATCCCGTACCAGACCATCGGCATAGAAAGAGGAACCTTGACCGCCCGCCATATGCAGACCGGTGAAGAGATTACCTTGCAGGCGGATACCTTTGTGACCGGTCTGGGGTATGTACCGGGCGACAATCAATTGGCCGGGGAGCTGCGTCAGCGTACCGGACTGGACGTGTATGAAATTGGCGACGGTGTTCAAACCGCCAAGATTCATGATGCAATCCATGCCGGCTATAAATTGGCACAGAGACTGTGATTATGGACACATTTGATTCGGTTGTACAGATGTTGGCGCGAGCCGCGGATCAGGCGCCGGATCAGGAGGCGCTGGTCTGTGAAAACGAGCGGTTGACTTATGCCGAATATGCCCGCTGTGTCGCCGGATTTGCCGCCGAATTGCGGAGTGCCGGCGCATCAGGGCAGCGGGTAGTACTCCTTATGGCAAACAGCATCGATTTTTGCATTGCCTATTTTGCCAGCCATGCCTGCTCTGCCCAGGTGGTGCCGCTCAACCCGCAGTATACCGAACGGGAGCTGAAGGCAATACTTGATGATGCTGATCCGCGCGTCATAATCTGTGATCAGTCTGTTGCTTCGATCGCGTTATGGTATCCCGCTGTTCAGGTCATAATGATCGGCGGAGAGAGCAGGCGCCTTACCCGGTGGCGCAATGACGGGGGAGTTTCCCTGGCCGGTAATTTACCCGTCAGGGATTGCCTGGCCAACCTGCAGTATACCGGCGGAACGACCGGGTGCTCCAAAGGGGTCAACCTGACCCATGGCGCAAAAGCCGCCAATGTCAGCCAGTGTGTTGAATTTTTGCCGGTACGATGGAAATCTGAACGGCTGCTGGCAATCATGCCCTTTTATCATATTTATGCTCAGGCCATGTGCCTGCATAAAATGCCTTATTGCGCCGGAACGCTGATCATCATTCGAAAGTTTGATGTGAAGACCGTTCTTGATGTTCTGGTTAATGAGCGAATCACCATCTTTTCAGGCAGCCCGACCCTGTTTACGGCCATGTTGGCGCATGGCGAGTTCAGCCGAACCGCTTTGCCCGATCTCAATTATACCATATCCGGTGGCTCGTCCTTGCCGGCGGAGTTGTTGCAGCGGGTAGAGAGCATTACCAAAAAGCCGGTGATAGAAGGATATGGACAGACAGAGTCGGGGCCGGTGATTTCGTTCAACCCGTTACATGGTTTGCGCAAGCCCGCCTCGGTCGGCATACCCGTTTCAGACACAGAGGTACAGATTGTCGACCTGGAGCAGGGCACTACCGTGCTTGCCGTCGGGGAAAAAGGAGAAATCCGGGTCAAGGGGCCACAGATCATGAGCGGGTATCGCAACCTGCCCGATGAAACGGCCGGAACGTTGCGGGCTGGCTGGCTGTACACCTCGGATATCGGCATGTTGGACCAGGACGGCTATCTCTTTATTTGCGACCGGAAAAAAGAGATGGTCATTGTTTCCGGCTTCAACGTCTTTCCGCGTGAAGTCGAGGA
>CAIYZD010000464.1 GCA_903930585.1 uncultured Geobacteraceae bacterium
ACCACACATACAAAATTGAGGACTCATGGAAACCTCCCGAACAAAAAAAACGGCTATCCCCTCAGTCAAGGAAGAAATCACCAAAGTTCCCTACACCCATAAGCCTAATGATATGGATGTAGATGAGTGGCAGAGACGGTTGCGCAGACAGTTTGGCGAGCGTCAGGAGTTTGTGCTGACAAACGTCGGCAATCATCAGATCTTTTCCGACTTTCGCCTGCACAATCCGGCAAGCGGCAAGACCTATCGCATGGCCATCCGTGGTGACAAGCCGGGGGATAATTTCTGTTCCTGCCCCGATTTCAGCATCAATGCCCTGGGAACCTGTAAACATCTGGAGTTTGCCCTTTCCCGGCTGAATAAGCTTGATGGGGCGGCGGAGCAATTTGAGTCCGGGTTTGTTCCCTCTTTTTCCGAGGTCTATCTAAGCTATGGCATCAAGCGGGAACTTCGCTTTCGTGCCGGTTCCGAGGCTCCGCGTCCTCTTGTTATCCAGGCGCGGCGCTATTTTGATGCTGCCGGTGTGCTCAAGGAACGGCAATTGTCCAAAATCAGCACCTTTCTGGACGCTCTTTCTCGTTGGCAGGATGAACACGAGGTGCGCTGTTACGACGATGTAATGGCTTTTGTCGCCACATTTCAGGATGCAGAACATCACCGGACATTGGTTGCGAAAGCACTTCCCCAGGGGATTGACAGTCCCCTGTTTGACACGTTGCTAAAGACGGAACTTCTTCCCTATCAGCGGCAGGGGGCGTTGTTTGCCCTGAATGCCGGGCGCTGTCTGATTGGTGATGACATGGGACTGGGCAAGACTATCCAGGCGATTGCCGCTGCCGAATTGATGGGACAGTTGCTTGCTGTTGAAAAAGTTCTGGTCATCTCCCCCACCTCGCTCAAACATCAGTGGAAAAGTGAGATTGACCGCTTTACCGACCGGAGCGCTGTGGTTGTTGAGGGGCTGACACCGGAGCGGAAGTCGCACTACCGCTCGGATTCGTTTATTAAAATAATTAATTACGAGATTGTTCATCGCGATCTTGAGATGATTAACGAGTGGCGTCCGGACCTGATCATTCTGGATGAGGCGCAACGAATCAAGAACTGGAAGACCCGCACCGCCCAAACGGTAAAATCCCTGGAATCCACCTATGCCATCGTACTTACCGGCACGCCGCTTGAAAACCGGATAGAGGAGCTTCATTCGTTGATGGAGTTTGTTGATCGCAGTCACCTGGGGCCTCTCTACCGTTTTGTCCACAACCACCAGCTTACCGATAAGCATGGCAAGGTCATCGGCTATCGCGACCTGGAAAAGGTGAGATCATCTCTTAAAAGTGTCATGATCCGCCGCAAGAAGAATGAAGTGCTTAAGCAGCTTCCATCCCGGATGGACAAGAACTTTTTTGTGCCGATGACCGATGAACAGATGCAGATTCATGAAGATTATGCCGATATTGTCATGAAACTGGCGTATAAATGGCGGCGGTTCCGTTTCCTTTGCGAAGCCGACCAGAAGCGGCTCCAGATGGCTATGGCCTGCATGCGGATGGTGTCCGACAATACCTGGCTGATTGACAGACAAACTCTGAACGGTCCAAAACTGGAAGAGCTGGAGATCATCCTGCAGGAGCTGATGCAGGAGGGGAGCGAAAAGGCAGTTGTGTTCAGCCAGTGGCACCTGATGACCGATCTGGTAGCCAAGGTGCTGGAGAAGAACGGCATCGGTTATGTTCACCTGAATGGAACCGTTCCATCCAGGCAGCGCAAGGGGCTGATGACCACGTTTCGTGATGACCCCGCCTGCCGCGTGTTTCTCTCAACCGATGCCGGGGGCGTGGGCCTGAACCTGCAAAGCGGCTCGGTGCTCATCAATATCGATATCCCATGGAACCCGGCGGTGCTGGAACAGCGAATCGCCCGCATCCACCGCATGGGGCAGAAAAAACCGGTGCGGATCATCAATTTTGTCTCTCAAGGGTCGATTGAGGAGAGCATTCTTTCCCTCCTTAAATTCAAAAAATCGCTCTTTGCCGGAGCGCTGGACGAAGATGGCCTTGATGTGGTCATGCGGGAAAAATCGCAGATGGAGCAGTTCATCACCACGGTGGAAGAGGCTCTTTCAGGTCTTGAAAAAAGGAAATCAGAGCGAGAGACTACGGTTAATGAGGAAGAGGAGCCGGCAGATGATGAGGTTGTTGAAGAGTCTTCCCTGTCTTCTGATGCGGCGGAACAGCCGCAGCAAGCAGTTGATCCGGGACAAAAAGCTCTGAACGACCTTCTGACCGGTGGCGCACGTTTGCTGATGGGTTTGAGTCAAGCGCTTTCCCCGCAAAAAACTGCTGACAAGGCGGAAAACGAAGGCGGAGCACAGCCGCACCTTGATGCCATGGTGAACAGGTTTATCGGCAAGGATGAGGCAACCGGCAAGCCATGCCTGAAGATTCCGCTCCCGGAACCGGAGGTTATCAACTCGATTGTTTCAGGGTTGCAGCAGTTGTTCAAAAGTTTTTTATAACCATGACCACAACTATCCACCATACCCTGAAAACTGTCTTCGGTTTTCACCAGTTCCGGGCGCCGCAGCAGGATGTCATCGAGCGGGTGGTGGCCGGTGAGGATGTTTTTCTGGTGATGCCGACCGGTGGTGGCAAGTCGCTCTGCTACCAGATACCGGCGCTGCACCGGGATGGCGTGGCAATTGTCGTCTCGCCGCTGATCGCGCTTATGAAGGACCAGGTTGATGCGCTGATTGCCAATGGTGTGCGGGCTGCCTGTCTCAACTCGTCTCTTTCGTCGTTTGAAGTCGGGCGGGTCTTTCAGCAGATGGATGCCGGTACGCTGGATCTGTTGTATGTTGCCCCGGAACGTCTGCTGATGCCGGACTTTCTGGAACGGCTTGGCAACCTGAAACTCTCCCTGTTTGCCATTGACGAGGCGCACTGCATCTCCCAGTGGGGGCATGATTTCCGCCCGGAATATACCCAGTTGGGGCGTCTGCGCGCACTCTTTCCCGGTGTGCCGATTGTGGCCATGACCGCCACTGCCGACCCGGAAACCCGTAAGGATATTCTTGGCCAATTGGGGCTTGCGGACGCTGCTATTTTTGTCGCCGGGTTTGACCGCCCGAATATCACCTACACGGTGATACCGAAACAAAAACCGATGGCACAGCTCAGCTCCTTTTTGACCGGACGGCGGGGAGAGGCCGGTATCGTCTATGCCTTGAGCCGCAAACGGGTGGAAGAGGTGGCGGAACGGTTGCGGGACGCCGGATTTTCAGCAGCGGCGTATCACGCAGGGTTGCCTGATCACGAGCGGAAACGCGTTCAGGAGGCGTTCCAGCGGGATGATATCCGGATCGTGGTGGCTACGGTGGCTTTTGGTATGGGGATCGACAAGCCCAACGTGCGCTTTGTGGTACATTACGACATGCCGAAAAGTGTTGAGAGTTATTATCAGGAAACCGGCAGGGGAGGGCGTGACGGTCTGCCGTCCGAGGCGTTGATGTTGTTCGGCATGGGCGATGTCATGACCGCCCGTAAATTGATTGAAAACAGTGACAATGCCGAGCGGGTCAAGATCGAAATTCAGAAGCTGAACGCCATGGTCGGGTATGCCGAGGCGCTGACCTGCCGCCGCCGGGCCTTGCTCTCTTATTTTGGCGACCTGCGGGAACATGACTGCGATAACTGCGACATCTGTACTGATCCGCCGCAGCGTTTTGATGCTTCCGAGCAGGCCAGAAAAGCTCTTTCCTGCGTGTATCGCGTTGGAGAACGTTTCGGCATGATGCATGTCATCGAGGTGTTGCGTGGCAGCAAGAGTCAGCGGGTACTCGATTTACGGCATAATCGTCTTTCAACCTACGGCATCGGCGCCGATACACCGGCCCATGAATGGGAAAATATTTTCCGGCAACTGATTCATCTGGGATATCTTGCGCAGGATTTTACCAATTATGGTGTTCTGAAACTGACGCCGGCGGCGCGACCGGTTCTTAAGGGTGAAACCCAGGTTATTCTCGGCAGACCTCGTGATGCGGTTGAAACGGTTGAGAAGGGGAGGAAGCGGGCTGGCGGTCGAAAAGACTATGATCAGGCGCTGTTTGACGCCCTGCGGGCTACCCGGAAAATGATTTCAGATGCGGCCGGTGTGCCCCCGTTTGTGGTGTTTTCCGATGCCACTCTGGCGGAGATGGCGCGTACCAGGCCGACACATTCACGCGAATTATTGCAGGTAAGCGGCGTGGGTGAACACAAGCTGCGTCAGTACGGCAAAGCGTTCATGGATGTTATCTCCGGGTATGGTCAGGAAACTGTCCAGTGATCAGCTATGAAGATATCCGGTTCATATTGAAGCAATCACGTAAACAACACGCTCTTATGGGTGATCAGGCAATTCAACGCAGAAAATAAGGGAGAACGGGAAGCAATGAAACCGACACGCGCAATCGTCATAACCGGCAACGGTACCAACTGTGAGATGGAGGCAGCCCACGCCTGCCGTCTTGGGGGCTTCGATGAAACAGTTATTGCCCATATCGCCGAGATTCTCTCCGGTGAAATCCGGCTGGACGACTTTCATTTTCTTAATCTCACCGGCGGCTTTCTTGATGGAGATGACCTGGGGAGCGCCAAGGCTCAGGCAAACCGTCTGAAGAACGCCCAGGTCACCGGTGGCGATGAAAAGCTGGTGGAACAGTTCAGCCGCTTTATTGCCGACGGCAAGTTGATCCTCGGGGTCTGCAACGGTTTTCAGCTCATGGTCAAGATGGGAATGCTTCCCGGTCTCGATGGCGAGTATCTCCGGCAGACGGTAACGCTGACTCATAACGACTGTGGCCGCTTTCAGGATCGCTGGACGTATCTGAAGGTTGACCCCGCCTCTCCGAGCGTATTTACCCGCAGGATTGACAGGGGGATCTATCTGCCGGTACGTCATGGGGAGGGAAAGTTTCTCTGCGATTCCGCGGCGACGCTGGACCGGATTGAAGCCGGACATCTGGCGGTGTTGCGCTATAGCGATGCCGGATACGCTCAAGTGGCTATGGAGTTTCCTGCCAACCCCAACGGTTCCACGGCTGCAATTGCGGCCCTGTGTGATCCGTCAGGCCGTTTGATGGGGCTTATGCCGCATCCCGAGGCGTTCGTCCATTACACTCAGCACCCCCGCTGGACCCGGGAAAATCTGCCGGAAGAGGGCGACGGTCTGATACTGTATAAAAATGCTGCCGAGTATGTGAAAAATAATCTTATCTGATTCAGTTCAAGTGGAGCCTTTACTTATGAAGTTATCCCGGCCTCAAGAAGAATGCGGAATTTTCGGTATTTACAATCATTCGGAAGCATCCAACCTGACCTATCTCGGCCTCTATGCACTGCAGCATCGTGGTCAGGAAAGCTGCGGTATTGTCTCCTCGGACGGCTCTGCCCTCTACGCCCACAAGCGGATGGGGCTGGTTGCGGATGTTTTCAGCAATCCGGACGTCTTCAAAAAACTGCCGGGGAAATCCGCCATCGGCCATGTGCGTTATTCGACTGCCGGAGCTTCGGTGGAAAAGAATGTGCAGCCGATCATGGTCGATTATTCGCGCGGTTCGATTGCTGTTGCCCACAATGGCAACCTTGTCAATGCGCAGTTACTGAAGGCCGAACTTGAGGCCTACGGTTCAATCTTCCAGACAACGATGGATACGGAAATAATTATTCACCTTATTGCCACCTACAAGACTAATTCGCTGGTGGACCGTATTGTGGAGGCTTTGAAGCGTATCCAGGGCGCCTATTGCCTGCTCTTCCTGACGGAATCCCGTATGATTGCAGTGCGCGACCCGAACGGCTTCCGTCCGTTATGCCTCGGCAAGCTTGGTAATGCCTGGGTTATTGCATCGGAAAGCTGTGCGCTGGACCTGATCGAAGCGGACTTTGTCCGTGAAATTGAACCGGGTGAAATGGTGGTCTGCACGAAAGATGGTGGCATCAAGTCACTCTTTCCGTTCAAGAAGATCGAGCCAACCCCCTGTATTTTTGAATTTGTCTATTTTGCTCGCCCCGATTCGTATATTTTCGGCAGGAATGTCTACCTGGCCCGTAAAGAGCTGGGACGACAGCTTGCCCGCGAGTATCCGGTTGATGCCGATGTCGTGATCGCCGTGCCGGACTCGGGTGTGCCCGCAGCTATGGGGTACGCCGAAGAATCCGGCATACCGTTCGAACTGGGGTTGATCCGCAATCACTATGTCGGGCGGACGTTTATCGAGCCGGCCCAGTCTATCCGCCATTTCGGGGTAAAGATCAAGCTGAACCCGGTTCGCGAACTGCTCAAAGGGAAGCGGGTCGTTGTTATCGATGACTCTATTGTTCGCGGCACCACGTCGCGTAAAATTGTCAAAATGGTGCGCAATGCCGGGGCAAGCGAGGTGCATCTGCGAATTTCATCTCCTCCGACCAGTTTTCCCTGCTACTACGGCATCGATACGCCAAATCGCAAGGAGTTGATTTCTTCATCACACACAATTGATGAAATCTGTCGTTATGTGACCGCCGATTCTCTGGGGTATCTGTCCGAAGAAGGATTACTCTCCTCGATAGGTCACGGCGATACCCGCTATTGTAAAGCCTGTTTTGCCGGTAACTACCCGGTTGCGTTCCCCAAACCAGTGGAAAATCTTCAGAAGGATCTTTTTGAGGAGGATTTGAATGGCCAGGTGTAATAGCGAACAGTGATCGCTTATGATAAAACAACGCCTCGACAAAATGATATTAGAACGCGGACTGGCTTCCTCAATTGAGCAGGCGCGTGCCCTCATCATGGCCGGTCAGGTGGTGGTAGGCGATCACATGGTTGACAAATCCGGACAACAGGTGACAATAGGCGCAGACATTCGTCTCAAAGGGGAACATCTCCCGTTCGTCAGCCGGGGAGGGCTCAAGCTGCGCAAGGCGCTGGATACATTCGGTATTGACGTGACCGGTCTGGTTGCAGTTGATGTCGGTTCCTCAACCGGCGGTTTCACCGATTGCCTGCTACAGGCGGGAGCAGCCAAAGTCTTTGCCGTTGATGTCGGCTATGGCCAGCTCGCCTGGAAACTGCAGCAGGACGCCCGTGTTATCAGCATGGAGAGGACCAATATCAGGACGATGACGCCGGATCAGCTTGATGATGTTCCGGAGCTGGCGGTCATTGATGCCTCTTTTATTTCATTGGCAAAGGTACTTCCCGCGACGGTTGCTCTTTTGAAGGCGGGTGGCCGGATCATTGCCCTGATCAAGCCGCAGTTTGAGGTTGGGAGGGGCGAAATAGGGAAGGGGGGGATCGTCCGCGATCCCGCCATGCACGAAAAAGTTATTGAAGATGTTCGCACTGTCGCGTTAGACTTGGGTTTAGCGGTCGCCGGTCTGTGCGAATCACCAATTACCGGGGCGGATGGCAACCGGGAGTTTCTGATATTGCTGGTATTACCGTAGAGGAGGGGTGCATGGAAAATTGTATTTTCTGCAAAATAATTTCTGGAGAAATTCCGTCACGGAAAGTGTTCGAAGACGACCTGCTGCTTGTCATCGAGGATATCGTTCCACAGGCTCCGCTGCACCTGCTGCTGCTGCCGAAAAAACATTTCATCAACTGCGTTGATATGGCTGCGGAAGATGATGCTCTGGTTGGTTATATCTTTAGAAAAGCCGGCGAGATTGCCGTTGAAAAAGGGTTTGCCGATGCCGGTTTCCGTATCGCACAGAACAACGGGGCGGGGGTGGGGCAGTCGGTGTTCCACATTCACTTTCACCTGCTGGCAGGGCGAGAATTCGCCTGGCCTCCGGGGTAGGACGCTATGAAGCCGATACTCTGTTTGGGGATACTCCTGCTGGTGGTGACGCCAGCATCTGCCGATATCTATTCATGGGTTGACGACAGCGGTACATATAACTATACGGAGGATTATTCCCGGGTTCCGAAGAAGTTTCGCAAGAAAGTGAAACAGAGCGGGGATTTCCAGCGCAATATATTGCCGCAGATATCGCCGCTCCCCGTTACTCCTCCTGCCGGAAAAGCGGAAAAAGCCCGTGAGCCTGTTGTTGCGACGGGGGACGAAAAGGAACTCTATGGCGGCAAGAGTCGCGAAACGTGGCGGAAAGAGCTGGATGTACGGGAGGCCGAGTTAAACGGTATAGAGCGGCGTATGGAACAGTTGAAGAGCCAGATTGTCGATGCGAAGGGAATCTCAAAAGAACAATCTACCGCATATAAAAAAGAATACGATAGTAAACGGGAAACCTACGAAAAAAAATACACGAGCTACTCCGAATTTATTGAGAGTGCCCGTAAAGCCGGACTCACCGTTGAAATCAAAAAATAGCTGATTTAAAATGCCAGCAGCCGTTTGGTCAATCCCGGAAATGCCATGTCGACAGTCATAATCAGTGTCAGAACGATCATTATGACAACGGTAAGCCAGGCGATGACGTTGAATACCGGACCGTTGACATAGGTTCCCATCAGGTTTTTATCGTTGATAAGTTTGATCATGAACATCAACACGAATGGCAGCACCGCGCCGTTGACAACCTGCGAGATGAACATGATCCCCATCAACGGAGCATTCGGAATCAGGATCAGGCCGGCGCTGAAGATGATGATAATCGTAAACAGCCAGAAAAACTGCGGTGCCTGCTCGAAATCCTTGTCAACACCCGATTCCCACCCCATCCCTTCACAGATATAATAGGCCGTGGATAACGGCAGAATACAGGCGGCAAAGAGCGATGCGTTGAACAGGCCGAAGGCGAACAGCGCCGAGGCGTGCTGGCCGACCAGCGGTTTCAACGCCAGAGCTGCGTCAGCAGCTGTTTCGATCTTCAGCCCGTGCAGATTGATGGTGGCGGCGCAGGCTACCATCATGAAAAAGGCTACCACGATTGCCATGATGCAGCCGAAGATGACGTCGATCCGTGAAAAATTGTATTGATCGGCGGTGATCCCTTTTTCAACGACTGCCGCCTGCTGATAGAACTGCATCCAGGGAGCGATGGTCGTCCCAACAATACCGATAAGCGTCATCAGGTAGGCGCTGTCGGTTTTGAAGGTGGGGGTGACGGTAGCTTTCAGGACGACCGGCCAGTTTGGTCCAGCCATGAAGGCGGCGATCGGATAGGCGATATAGACCAGGCATGCCACCAGGAACACCTTTTCCACGACCTTGTAGGAACCCTTGACAATCAGCAGCCAGACCAGCACGGCGCAGATCGGTACGGAAATGTATTTGCTGACGCCGAAGATCTCAAGGCTGGCGGCGATACCGGCGAATTCTGAAATGGAATTACCCATATTGGTCAGCAGCAGGGCGATCATGACGTAAAAGGTAACCTTAACGCCGAATGATTCGCGGATCAGGTCCGACAACCCTTTACCGGTGACTGCCCCCATGCGGGCGCACATCTCCTGGATTACAACCAGTGCGATCGTGGTCGGTATCATCATCCAGAGTATGGAGTAACCGTAGTTGGCTGCGGCCAGCGAATAGGTGGTGATGCCGCCGGCGTCGTTATCCACGTTGGCGGTAATGATGCCCGGTCCGAGGATCGCCAGAAAAATCATGACATTCCGGGGGCTGAAACTCTTGAGCGGTTTCAGGAATCTGAATTGTGAAATATAGTTGAACATATAAGATCCGGTTTCTAGCGCCGCTTGTTTTTGATTATCAGTGGCAGGTAATGTGCCAGTACATCGTCGACCGTGACTATCCCCGCCATTTTTTCTTCCGAGTCAAGTACCGGTATGGCAATCAGGTCGTACTTGGCGAGCATCTCCAGCATATCCTCCGGATCAGAGTCAATATGCACGGATTTTATGTTTTCTTCCATAATATCGGTAATAAGCGTCTCTGGAGGATTCATGATCAAGCCCTTCAGAGAGACGATACCTTCAAGTTGGTCATCGGCAGAGACAATGTATCCGTAAAAGATGGTTTCGACTTCATCGGCGCATTCCTTGAGGATTTCCAATGCCCGTCCGACGGTGATATCAGATGTTAGTCGCAGGTAATCCGGGTTCATCAGACCACCAGCCGAATCCTCTTCATGCTCCAAAAGATCCTGAATGTCTTCCGCATCCTCCTGGTCCATCATATCCAGCAGTTCCTGCGCTTTCTGCTCAGGCAGATCACTGAGAACGTCAGCGGCTTCGTCCGGTTCCATCTCTTCCAGAATGTCGGTCATCTCTTCATTATCCAGCTGACTGATGACGAGGTTGCGCATGTCAGATTCGAGTTCGTAGAGGGTTTCTCCGGTCGTTTCCACATCAATCGAATCAAGAACGGCACGGATGCTCTGGATGGGAATATTCTCTATAATATCGGCCAGATCGGCAGGGTGCATCTCGTTCATCTGATCACGGGCGATATTAAGGGCCAGTTTTGATGAGTTGGCTTCGAGCGGTTGGACGTATTCCCAACTGATCTCGGCATGAGGTATGTCGCGTTTAATTGCCCGAGCAAAACGCTCTCCAAAACGCTCATAACCAAGACGTCTGAGCAGTCCGCGAAAACCGATATCGACTGAAAATATACAGAGTTTCTGATTCAGTTTGCCAAGCTTTATATCGTTGACCCGTACGACCTTCGCGCCATCGACATCTACGATCTGCTTGTCAAGCAGATCGCGCTTGACAAGAATGTCTCCGTCACCCGGAAGATAGGGAGTCAGGTTGTGCGGTTTAATGCTCCCTGTTGAAATCACCACGTGGGTAAAGAGCGTAACCTCACTCCACGGGAGAGTTTTAATGCCTTTGCGCGATTTGATTACAATGAAGGAAACCTCCGGAAACACTTCACCCGGAATCATGATTAAATCACGCAAAAGTCCGATCTGATCGCCATTACTGTTGATCACCGAGCGACCGATGACCGAACTGAGATATATTTCGTTTATTTCAATCGTCATAATTCAAACCTTTGAAAAACAAAAAGACCGTTTCGGGAAGAAAGGGCCTTTACACTGTACTACGACCAAACCATTTCCCCCCTGGTTGACTTTCGGCAGTGCACAACGTAGGATAAATTCCAGCTACATTGGGTTAAGCCTTAATCCGGCAAAACCTGGTAACCACATTGGCGTCTTTCGACGTTTCTGGGTAGCAG
>CAIYZD010000465.1 GCA_903930585.1 uncultured Geobacteraceae bacterium
GGAATTCTTCAAAATCAATCCCGTTCACGAACTTTGCAGCTTTCTCTGTAGCATCAAGGATATCTTTAAGATAGTCGTAACTATTGCGTTCACTTGCCTTCATAATTCTACCACTTCTGACAAAATCTGTTTTCCGATTGTTGGCTTTAAGGTATCTCGCTCAACCAGATCAACACGAATGCCTAAATATTTGGTAAGCTCGCGTTCCAATTTTACAAAACCAACAAGAGTTAGCGGCGCATCTTTATCAAACTCGACTAACAAATCAAGATCGCTCTTTTTGGTTTGTGTTCCATGCAGAAATGAGCCAAAAATGCCAAGTTTTTTTATGGCATATTTTTCACGCAGGTCAGGTAGCTTGTCGAGTAGTTTATTTTGTATAGTTTCAAGATTATGAGCATGTTTGGCCATATAACCTCCGGTTTCAATTTTTGGCTTGGATGGGTTTACATCAAGCGCATACTTACCACGTACACCGCCAGGCATAGAAGCAAAATCATATTCTGCACTCAATTCATCCTTCACTTTAGGTGATTTATCGAAAAGGCGGAAGCTGCTGTAGCTGCAACGACCCATCTTGAAAAATACACGTTTGACTCACTTGTAAAGGACGGTGTTCCTGAGAACTTTGTACCAACCACTGTAGAGCAGCTTGCCGGCGTGTGGTTCGTCAACTACTCTAAAGAAAACCATTCAGAGCGTTGGCAAGGATGCACTCCTCAAATGGGAAGAACTTCTTCTTGAAATTCTGAAGTCCACGCCAGAAACTTTGGAAAATTTGAAGTAGGTATCCGTACGTAGTGTTCGTCGTTTTGTTATAGATGTCCTACCCTACCCCAAGGGGTTTTTGTAGAAAAGGGGAAATATTAAAGCTATTTGAATAGTGTCGGGGGAGTGGTAATTATTAGGCGCGGCCAAGCTTACCGCCCCAGAGCAATTGCCCATGTCACAACCCTCAGTAGTAGGTAGGAGTGTCCATAATACCTGTAAACCCATTATCACCGCTGCTGAATCGGATTTTACGTTTCACTTCACCTCGTCCCCGGTCTCGTGGAGTCGAGAGTCTATTTCCTTGAACCGGATGATTTCAGATTCCGGAACACCAGCACCGTTGAACTCTTCCTTCCAGACGGCCACTGCTTCGAATACTTGTGCCGACACGATCTCCGCATTACGGATACCCCATTTTCTCCCCAGACTCTCAATGGCCTGTCGCCCGGGATAATAAGCCCCAAGGTCAAAGAAGAGTACATGCTCCCCCCGTTGTCCCACGTCGGGGATCAGATCAAAGGCCGGAGAGAGTCGCCATCCCTGCTCACGATCATGAACCATCCAAAAGTTCTTGAGATGGTCGTCCGTATTGCCAATCAGGGCATTGAAAACCATTTGCCGGTAGAGCCGCTCTGAATCTTCCTGCGGATCGTTGCTGTATTTTCGTACGATGCCAAGTAAGTCCTGATACCGGAGCTGATAGTACCCTTGAGCCTTCAAGAGGGTTTGGAAACTGATCATGTGCCGGCGACCGCCAGGAATAATGTCGAAACGGCGGACAAGGAGAACGGATCTGCTTGCGCATTGGACAAGTCGAGTAGGAGGGACAGCGAGGCCGGCCTTTGCTGCCAGATTCATAGTGGCAGCCTCGATCTTCACCACATCCACTTGATCCTTAATGCTAGGGAACTTGGCCAGGTAATGAATTGTATCCCCTTCGTCGAACACCACTGCTTTTGGACGTGCGCCGCCGGGCGAACTAGCGGCACCCAGGAGAAGGGAGAATTCAGGGTCCCGCACTTCACCGCGTTCAAACATCTCGGCCGCAGCTACAAGTGTTGAGAGGTGGAGAATTGAGATGTCCGAAGACGGCGGATGAGGCTTTTCATGGTCAGTAAAAGACAATGCACCAAGTCCCGTGTTGCCGAGGGCTAGAAGTAGATTCGGCAGGTTCTGCTCGTGCCGGGGAATTTGGCGTTTGCGAACAAGCAACCTGCGCCCCCAATCATCGGGGAGGCTGTCTTCAAAGACGCCAAAGATGCCGGGATGGTCGATTAAAAAGGAATCCGGCTTCAGGGGGAGAGATACCGGGTCCAATGCGAAAGCGTCATCCCGTTCCAGGAACTCCCGATCATATCGGAACGCACCTTTGCCACGACCGTTGTCGGCAATCTCACATACCATCTCACCTACAGTTCGATGTTCCTCTCCCGTTCGCTCCCAAACTTTTATAAGGTGGATCATGGCGTCCTCCGCGACGCCCGTTTGCGTACCGGAGCTTTTGTTTTTTCGTATTTGGCGAACAGATCTTCTGTCTCGGCAAGGATTACATCGATATCTCCAGCACGATCGAGCACATCCAGGGCTGTTGCCCAATGTCCGATAAGGACCGTGGAGTCGCCGGCTTCCATTTTACGCAGAGTGGGCGCACTTACGCCGATACGGGCGGCAAAAACCGCCTGAGATTCATTCCGCCTCAACCGCTCATTCCGCAGCCTGGAACCAAGGTTCTGCAGTTTTTGTTCTACAAGGGACATATCCACACCAGTCAATAGAATTTATAATTTGCAATATAGTCTATTATTCAATGTAACACAAACTATAATCACTATTAACTGCTACCATAACTTCAGCGTATTGATTGCAATACTCTTTTCAAATACATATATAGGTGATGCTCCGGCAGATCCTGGGGGTTACATGGATGAAAGTATTTCAGCTCACAGAGTTTTGTCACCTTGCCATGCTTCCCCCGGCAAACGAGCAATCAGTGAACCTATAACTATTTCCACAGCCTTCTGAAAGTCCCACCCGCTGTTATTCATCAGGAGCGGACTGATATCCTCCAGGAAACGAAGGTCCTGAAATTTTTCACTGAGATTCTTTTCGAACTCTGCACGGGAAACCCGGTGGCCTTCATGCTCCATGTACTTCAAAAAGCAGTTGATAATTTGCGTCGGATCCACATCGCTTATGACAAAGGCTTTCCAGAAATCGAAAAGATCGCGGCCTTTTTTACGCTGATATAACGCCCTGACCTTGGTCCCCAGTAATTCATCAAGCCGATAGGTCAGGATGGTGGCACCTCCGCTAAACCAGCGTGACTCGACAGAAAACTGTCGCCGGTCGAATCCGAGTACGGTGAAATGTTTCCGGGAATTGATCTCAACTTTGAGTTTCAATGGCAGGCCTTCCTCCGACTCCATCCGATAGGTGAGAGTATGACAGTGCTGCTAACGATAGCAATTTCGGTATTGGCAGGTTGTGGCGTAGACGGAGAAAGTGGCATAAGTGCGAATGCGGGAAATGCCCCGACAAGTTATTCTGTATCTGGCAACATTGTTGCCAACGGCATTCCATTAGCAGGTGTGACGGTGAATACTACCGGCGGCTCGGTTCTCACCGACTCCAACGGGAAATACGTTATTAGTGGTCTGAGTAATGGCACCTATATCGTGACCCCTGTAAAAACAGCTATACATTTATTCCAGTGAGCCGGTCTGTATGCGGATTCCGCACCAAGTCGGCCACTGATTCCGTTTGAACTCGGCCACCCAATATGATTGAAGTCTGTAGTGATTAATGTCACTGATATGCCTGGAAATGATTTTTCAGGTACACTGGCATCAACTTCTGGAGGTCAAGATACAGCTAATTGAAGGAGTCTCCACCCTTGGAATTACTATGAAGCTGTTTAATACCATCATAACCACCTATTATTATTTGTTTATCCTGTCATAATTGACCTTTCTGGGGTTTTAGTCAAAACCACCCAAGATGGAAGCAATTGCCAATCCTCAAACCCGCAGTGTTACCGGCATGACAGATATCAGATCGATACTACACGCATATGACCTATGCCATTTCTATTCTTATTCTTTATAACGATATCTACA
>CAIYZD010000466.1 GCA_903930585.1 uncultured Geobacteraceae bacterium
CTATTCTTGTTCAAAGACATCTTTGCCGGCGCCGCAGAGGGGGCAACACCAATCGTCGGGCAGCGCTTCAAATGATGTACCAGGCGCAATCCCGCGATCCGGATCTCCTAATG
Organism: uncultured Geobacteraceae bacterium; assembly: GCA_903930585.1. Taxonomy (GTDB): domain Bacteria; phylum Desulfobacterota; class Desulfuromonadia; order Geobacterales; family Pseudopelobacteraceae; genus JACRCG01. The sequence goes on from CAIYZD010000466.1 coordinate 114, forward strand.
CGGGGTCGTAGACATACTGACAGATAGTACAAATCCAACGTTCCATAATGTATAACTCCTTGTATTTGATTAGTTGAAGCATTGTAGCATGTCCGTGGTGGATGTCAACAGAGAGCAAAATACTTTCAATTCGGCAGATCATGAAACGAGATAAAATTATGATATTTGAATCGCTTGAAGTAGGTCCGTTGTTGGTAAACTGTTATATTGTCGCTTGCGAACAGAGTCGCGAAGGAATTGTTGTCGACCCGGGAGGGGATGCGGATCGGATTGTACGTCTGGTGCAGCAGCATGGGCTGACAATTAATACGATTGTTAATACGCATGGTCATTTTGACCACATTGGAGGAAACCGCCAGGTGGCAACAACGTTCGGGGCCCGGCTTTTGATTCATCAGGCAGATGCACCCATGTTGAGCGGTGGCGCGGCGGTTGCCCTCAAATACGGGCTTCGGGTAGACAATTCGCCGGAAGCAGATGGCTATCTTGTTGATGGCATGGAGATTCCTTTTGGCACGTGTCGTCTGAAAGTTCTGCACACTCCCGGACATACTCCGGGAGGGTGCTGTCTCTATTTTGAGGAAGCGCGGAAAGTGATCACCGGTGATACGCTGTTTGCCGATTCAATAGGACGCAGCGACTTTCCGGGGGGAGTACACGAGCAGTTGCTGGCATCGATCCGCACCAAGCTTTTTACGCTGCCGGATGATGTGACAGCGTATCCCGGTCATGGCCCGGAGACGACCATTGGACATGAAAAAAAATACAATCCCTATTTCTGAAAAGAGCTTCTGAATGCTTGTGAACAAAAAGATCATTCTTGGTGTGTGCGGAGGGATCGCTGCGTACAAGGCGATTGAACTGCTGCGGCTTTTAACCAAGGCAGGCGCCGATGTTCATATTATTATGACTCGCGCCGCCCAGGAATTCGTGGCGCCGCTCACGTTTCAAACGCTCTCTTCAAACCCGGTTCATACGGAGCTGTTTAACCTGATTGCAGAACGGGAAATCGGGCATATATCCCTTGCAGACCGTGCGGACCTGTTCATGGTTGTCCCGGCTACTGCCAATATTATCGGTAAGATCGCTGCCGGAATCGCCGATGATATGCTCACTACGACCGTTATGGCGACGAAGGCCCCGGTGTTGTTTGCGCCGGCGATGAACGTCAATATGTTCACCAATCCGATCTACCGGGAAAACGAGCAGAAACTGCGCGCTCTGGGATATCTGTTTGAGGCGCCGGTCAGCGGGAGCCTGGCATGCGGTTGGGAAGGGGAAGGCAAATTGGCCTCCCCGGAAGTTATCTTCGAAGCAGCTGTTGCGGCATTGACAAAAAAGGACCTGACCGGTCGGACGATACTGGTCACTGCGGGGCCGACCCGTGAGGAGATTGATCCGGTCAGGTATATCAGTAATCACTCTTCCGGCAAGATGGGGTATGCCCTTGCCCGTGCAGCACGGAGGCGGGGCGCACAGGTTGTTCTGGTCACCGGTCCGACTGCTCTGGCCACACCTGTTGGCGTAACGGTTGTCCCGGTCATGAGCGCGATGGAGATGCAGGAAGCCGTTATGGCGCACGTGGCTGTATGCGATGTGGTTATTAAGGCAGCGGCAGTGGCGGACTATCGCCCGGCGACGAGAAACAGCACAAAAATCAAAAAAAAGGCTGATTGGGCAACCATCGAACTGGTAAGAAACCCTGATATTCTGGCCGGACTGGGGGGGATGGATTACGGGTTGAAGCACCGTCCGTTTCTGGTCGGATTTGCTGCCGAAACTGACGCGCTGACCGAAAATGCCGCAAAGAAGCTGAGTGAAAAAAAACTGGACATGATTGTTGCCAACGACGTTAGCCAGGTTGATGCCGGTTTCAATGTGGATACCAATCGGGCCGTGCTGCTTTTTAAAGATGGCGGCAGCACTCTGTGCGAACTCATGTCCAAGGAACAGCTGGCCGGAACCATCCTTGACCAGATCATTGCCCGGTTGGCTGAGAGCTGACGAAGTGTCTCTGCCCGTTTTTGTCTTGACTTGATTTCTCGAAAGTACTACGTTTTTAAGGTTTCTAACCCATGCGGAGGTATCATCCGTGGCCATTATTCTCGGCGCCGGTATCATTGTTAAGCTTGTTCTCTTACTGCTGCTTTCATTTTCGATTGTTTCCTGGACTATTATCCTGTTCAAATTTTTTCAGGTTCAGCGGGCAAAGAGTGAATCCGAACGGTTCATGGATTTTTTCTGGAAGTCAAAGCGTTTTGACGCTATCGCATCCCAGGTGGATCGCTTTACCAATTCTCCTCTGACGGTATTATTCAACGAGGGGTACAGCGAGTTGAAAAAAGTTGTTGAAACCGACAGCAAGAGCACCGGTAGCGCACTCAGTACCGATCTCGGAGGCGTTGAGAACGTCTCCCGCGCTCTGCGGCGCGCAACGAACTCTGAAATAACCCGCCTTGAAAAATATCTGACATTCCTTGCCACAACCGGCTCCACCTCTCCCTTTATCGGACTGTTCGGCACCGTATGGGGCATCATGACCGCTTTCGAGGGGATCGGCAAGACCGGCTCAGCCTCTCTGGCCGTTGTTGCTCCCGGAATTGCCGAAGCGCTGATTGCGACCGCCATCGGTCTGGTTGCTGCTATTCCGGCGGTCATGGCCTATAATCACTTTCAACATAAAATTCGCGTACTGATTAATGAAATGGACAGCTTTACCACGGAGTTTCTCAATATCGTGCAGCGCAATATTGCGGGGAAATAGATTATGGCTATGGGAGGACAGAACAACAATCGTGCCGTGATGGCCGAGATCAACGTTACTCCGCTCGTGGATGTCATGCTGGTGCTGCTGGTTATCTTCATGGTCACCGCACCGATGATGCAGCAGGGAGTACAGGTCAATCTTCCCAAGGCCGATACCAAGGCTATGGCTCCGGCCGAGGAGTCTGTCGTTGTCTCGATTGACAAAAACGGTAAAGTATTTATTGATAAAGATGAAGTCCCGGCCGGAGATCTGCGTACCCGGCTCTCAACCATGTTTGCGGCGCGGACAAAAAAAGAGATTTTTCTGAAAGCCGATGCCGGAGTGCCATACGGTGAGGTTGTCAAAACCATGGCCGATATCAAGGGGGCCGGTATCGAACGCCTTGGCATGGTAACGGAACCGGCTGCAAAATAATGAGATCTCGTGAATCGAGAGTTGATACCGGAGTAGGTGTCAGTTTCATCGCTTCAGCCGTCATTCACCTGACGGTTTTTTTATTGCTCGTCTGGTGGGGGCAACTGTATCCACCGCATATGGCTGTTCAGGAAACATATTATGTAGATGTGGTGACCTTGCCGACGATTGTTCCCCCTTCCGGCGCTTCTGCACAAAAACCGGGGGAAACCACTCCTGAGCCTCCTGCGGTACCAGTCCTCCCAATGCCGCTGCCGTCTCCACCTAGCACTGCTCCGAAGCCTGTTGCGAAAAGCGTTGTCAAAAGCGCCGCAAAGAGCGCTTTTGATGGTGCAAAACCGCCCTCGCCGCTGGAATCTCCGGAAACGGAATCCGCTTTTAACGAACGGATTACCAGGTTGGAGAAAAATACCGAGGCTCGACGGGAAGAAGCCGTTCTTGAAAGATTGCGCACTAAAGTGAAAACCGGCGCTAATGCCAAGAACACTGTGCCGGGGCCGACCGGTTCAGAGAGCGGGATTCGCTATGCGGATTACATTAAGTCGCGACTTGAAGATGCATTGAAAGTGACGAGCAGTTACACCACCAGCAAGCCGGAAGTGGTCGTACGACTGACGATCGCGGCTGACGGCAAACTGGTACGGATGAAGATAGAGCGCAGCAGTGGCGATGCTGCTTTTGAGCTGGCAGTCAGGCGGGCCGTTGATCTGGCGAGTGAAAAGTTTGTCGCACCACCGAATCGCACAACTTTTGAAAACGGCTTTGTGTTCAAGCCAAAGGGAATCACCAATGGTACGTGACGATATTAGTATGGAAATATTATGAAACTATTCCAGCTTGTTCTGTTATTCATGGTGCTGCCAGTCGTCGTGTATGCTCAACCGGGATATATCGAAGTCACCGCTCCCGTTAATCGTCAGCTAAAACTGGCAATTGAATCCCCACGCTCGCTTGATGTCCCCGCCAACTCACCAGTAGCTGCCCAGGTTTCAGATGTAATCGCATTTGACATGAATATGTCGGGTGCCGTCATTGCAGAAAGCCGTCCTCAGCAAACGACCGCGGCAGACCTGATGTTCGGTTCTGTCGATTTTATTCCGTGGCAGAGTGCCGGATTCGACCTGCTGGTACGGGGTGAATACACGCTTAAAGGTGAGAAGCTGACAATAGAGTTCCGGCTTTTTGACGTTGTTACCCGTAAATTGATTGCCGCTAAACGGTATCTCGGCACGGCAAAGGAGTTGCGGCGGTTCAGCCACTCCTTTGCCGATGAAATTCTCCGCGTGCTTACCGGAGAAAAAGGGGCATTTACTACGAGAATCGCCTATGTATCGACTCAAACGGGTAACAAGGAAATTTATGTCATGGATTGGGATGGCAATAATCCGCTCCCTTTGACGCGGAACGGCTCTATCAATCTGAACCCGGATTTTTCTCCTGACGGGCGGGAGGTCCTCTTCACGTCGTATAAACGCGGCAATCCGGATCTGTATCGGCGCTCCCTGTCCAATACGGCAGAGGTACCCGTTTCTAACCGCAAAGGACTTAATATCACCGGCAGCTGGTCTCCGGATGGTAGTAAAATTGCCCTTGCACTCAGTAAAGATGGTGATGCCGAAATATACACTCTTGATAAAACAGGCGGACATCCGGTGCGGCTCACCATTAATCCAGCTCTTGATCTCTACCCTGCCTGGTCGCCGGATGGAAAGCAGATCGCTTTTGTATCCGATCGTCTGGGAAAACCGCAGATATTTATCATGAATGCTGATGGAGGGGATGTCAGGCGGTTGACAACTTCCGGAGACTACAACGTTAATCCGCGCTGGTCTCCAAAGGGTGATAAAATCGCCTATTCAAGGATGGTAAATGGTGCATTTAATATATTTACCGTTGCCCCGGATGGTACGTCAGGAGTTCAACTTACCTCGGATGGCAATAACGAAAATCCTTCCTGGTCAGCCGATGGGCGCTTTATCTGTTTCAGCTCGAAACGAAGCAGTGGTAACGGAATATATGTCATGCGCGCCGACGGTACAGGGCAGACGAAAGTTACTCAAGGGAAGGGGATGGCCTATTTTCAGCCGGTCTGGTCGGCTCCCTGGTGACGCATTAAAGCGCGATTACAATATAATTCTTATATTATCGGTTGCAAAACTAACGCTGTTATGTATAATTAACTCGTATATGATTTTAAAGGCATTATGCCTCATTTTATTGCAGAACAGGAGCTTGGTATGAAAAGTAGCAAAGTAGCATTGTTGGCGGGCATCACGATGGCCGCGTTGCTTGCCGGTGGTTGCGCCAACAAGGACGTTGTAAAGAAGGAAGAAGCGGTGGTGCCGGCTTCGGTTGAAAAGAGTGAAGTGGCAAAGCCTGCTGAAGAGGTAAAACCGGTCGAACAGGTAAAGCCGGTCGAACAGGCACCAAGCACAGAGCAGGCGCCGGTGAAAGCGACAGACAATCAGGAAGGCCGGGATGACATGAGAAGGTCGAATGCGGCTCAGTCTGCCAAGACAGCAGTGGCAGAAATCAAGTTTGAAACC
>CAIYZD010000467.1 GCA_903930585.1 uncultured Geobacteraceae bacterium
TGATCGGCACCGACAACACCGCGCGAAAACAGGCGGAAGAGGCGCTGCTTAAAGCGGGAGCATTGCAGAGTGCAATTTTCAACAGCGCCAACTTTTCAAGTATCGCCACCGATGCAAAAGGGGTCATCCAGATCTTCAACGTGGGGGCCGAGCGGATGCTGGGGTATACGGCCGCCGAGGTGATGGACAAAATCACGCCGGCTGATATCTCCGATCCGGAGGAAGTGATCGCACGAGCCGAAGAGCTGAGTATCGAACTCGGAACTCAGATTACTCCCGGTTTCGAGGCGTTGGTGTTCAAGGCTTCACGCGGCATTGAGGATATCTACGAACTTACCTATATACGAAAAGATGGCAGTCGCTTTCCGGCGGTCGTCTCGATCACGGCACTCCGCGACGATGAAAACTCTATAATCGGCTACCTGCTGATCGGCACCGACAACACTGCGCGAAAGCAGGCCGAAGAGGCGCTGCGCAAGGCGGGGGCGCTACAGAGCGCAATTTTCAACAGCGCTAACTTTTCAAGTATTGCCACCGACGCCAATGGAGTCATTCAGATCTTCAACGTGGGGGCAGAGCGGATGCTTGGCTATAGTGCCGACGAGGTGATGAACAAGATCACCCCGGCAGAAATATCCGATCCTCAGGAAGTGATCGCACGTGCCAAAGCACTCAGCACTGAACTCGACACTCCAATCACTCCCGGCTTCGAAGCTCTGGTGTTCAAGGCGTCTCGCGGCATTGAGGACATCTATGAACTTACCTATATCCGCAAGGATGGCAGTCGCTTTCCGGCGGTGGTATCGGTTACCGCTCTCCGTGACGATGAAAACGTTATTATCGGCTACCTGCTGATCGGCACTGACAATACTGCCCGAAAGCAAATCGAGGAAGAACAGAAACAACTCAGCCAGCGCCTCCGTGACCATCAATTTTATACCCGTTCCCTGTTTGAATCCAACATCGACGCGATTATGACCACCGATCCCTCCGGAATCATCACCGATGTCAACAAGCAGATGGAGGTGCTCACCGATTGCACACGTGATGAACTGATAGGAGCGCCATTCAAAAACTACTTCACTGATCCGGAGCGGGCTGAGACCAGCATCAAACAGGTCCTGAACGAAAAGAAGGTCACAAACTACGAACTCACTGCACGCACCAGGGATGGGAAAGAAACGGTGGTCTCCTTCAATGCAGCCACGTTCTACGACCGGGACAGAAAGCTGCAGGGCGTGTTTGCCGCTGCACGGGATGTCACCGAACGCAAACGTCTGGATCAGGTGCTGTTCGAAAAAAACGTCGAACTGGAGAGCGCCAGGATTACCGCGGAACAGGCTAATTTTACCAAGTCGGAGTTTTTCGCCACGATGAGTCACGAGATCCGGACGCCAATGAACGCTATTATCGGCCTGGGCCACTTGCTGGGAGGAACGGACCTTTCCCTTCGGCAACACGATTACCTCCTTAAAATAATGGCATCATCAAAATCGTTACTGAATATTATTAACGATATTCTTGATTTTTCCAAAATTGAGGCTGGAAAGCTGGAGTTAAGCAAAGTGCCTTTTCAGCTGGAGACGGTCCTTCACGACCTCGCCACCATAATCGGCGGGACAGGTCAAATCAATGATGTCGAAATATTGTTCTCGATCTCACCAGATCTGCCGACCTCGCTGATTGGCGACGACCAGCGTCTTCGTCAGATGCTGATCAACCTGTGCGGAAATGCCATCAAGTTCACCGACCGGGGTGAAATCTGCGTGTTGGTCGAGGCGGTCGAAATGAGTGACCAGCAGGTAGTCCTGCGTTTTATCGTAAGTGATACCGGCATCGGCATGAACGAAGAACAGATTTCCCGGCTGTTTTCAGCATTCAATCAGGCGGACAGCTCCACCACCAGACGCTATGGCGGCACCGGGCTTGGACTCGCCATCTGCGGTCGCCTCGCAACCCTGATGGGGGGTACGATCGGTGTCGAAAGCGAACCGGGCAAGGGGAGCTCCTTTTTCTTCACCGCCAACTTCGAACGTACGCCGGCAGGATATGACCATGATGAAGTTTTTCTGCAATGTGTCGATACATTGCAGAACATCCGGCTTCTTATAATTGATGACTCTCAACTGGCCACCGACATCATATTCGCATATGCCAGGAGCTTCGGTTGGCAGTGCGAAGTCACGGTCAATTTCGCTGATGGTTTGGAACTGATAAGCCGCATGGCAGTTGAGGGAAAGCCTTTCGACGTCGTGCTGCTTGACTGGCACCTGAATGGATTGGACGGTACGGATGCCCTCTGCCGTCTTGGGGCGATCACTGATCCTCCCCCCCATACCGTGGTCCTGACTAACGGCTTCTTCCTGAGCAATGATTTAATTGAACTGGTGAGCACCGCAGGAACCCTCACCTTGAGTAAACCGCTGACGCCGTCGATGCTGTTCGATTCGGTCGCAAACGCCCACGGTTACCAGTCGCGCACGGTAATCAATCGGGGCTACGATCCGTCATCGGCAAGTATGATCGGTACGCGGTTTCTTCTGGTTGAGGATAACCTCATCAACCAGGAAGTCGCCCGTACCCTTCTCGAACAGGAGGGCGCCACCGTCGTCACTGCCGGTAATGGTTGTGAGGCTCTGGAACAGCTCGCCCAGCCGAATGCGGTCTTTGATGCTGTGCTGATGGACGTGCAGATGCCGGTCATGGACGGCTACCAGGCAACACGGGCGATTCGGGCCCAACCACGCTTCGCTACCCTGCCGATCATTGCAATGACGGCCAACGCCATGACTGGCGACCGCGAAAAATGCCTTGAAGCCGGAATGAACGACCATGTGCCCAAACCGTTCGACCCGGCGAACCTGTACACAACCCTTGCTTACTGGCTCGGCCGGCCGGATCCGAATTTTACGGATGACGAGCCATCCGTCGGCATCCCCACCCTATGCATTGATGGTATTGATACCATGACCGGCCTCTCCCGGGTTCGCGGTAATCTTGATCTTTATGTTTCGCTGCTCGACTCCTTCCGCACGAAGAATGGAGAAGTAACCAATATCCTGGATCAGGCAATCGATCGGGGGGAACTGGATCTCGTTCGCCAATTGGCCCATGGCGTGAAGGGTGTGGCTGCCAACCTTGGCGCCGACGATCTCGCTTCGACTGCAGCGGAACTGGAACGCGCCGCCAGAGAGGCTGTCGGAAGTGACCCCGGTGCAAACCTGGTGCGGGTACGAGTGGCATTTGACTCATTCAAGCCGTGTATGGCCTCGGTATTGGCCGAACTTGGCGACTACTGTATTGCCAGGGAGCTGAAGGAAAACAAGCCGGCTACCTCCCGCCCCATCGCCGATCCGGGAAGGGTGCGACAGGCCCTCGAACAGTCGGCAACGCTGCTGGATCAGGATCTGGGTGCGGCGATCAACCTCCTCAATGGCATCGGTGCAGATCTGGAGCAATCGCCGCTGTCCGAAATGTATCGACGTCTGCGCCAGGAGGTGGCGGAGATCGATACAGACCTCGCTCGACAGACCATTGAGGAAATCCTGTCTGCCATGCCAATAACTACTATGGAGATATAACCGATGAACAACGACAGCATCCTCTCACCCCTTAATAATGGTACTACCGTTGGGCGGCCACGAATATTGATTGTGGACGACATGCCGGAGAACCTTGCTATCCTTTTCGAGGCCCTTAAAGACGACTACGTGGTTGTCGCGGCGCGTAACGGCCCCAAGGCACTGCAATTGGCTATGGCTGTACCGGCGCCGGATCTGATCCTTCTTGACATCGTCATGCCTGAGATGGATGGCTATCAGGTATGTACCCGGTTGAAGGAGATGAAAGAGACGTGCGACATCCCCCTGATATTCCTTACCTCACTGGAGGAAAAGGAGAGCGAGTCCTATGGTCTGGCTCTGGGAGCGGTGGATTTTATCCGTAAGCCGATCCATCCGACCACTCTGCAACTCAGAGTTAAACTTCACCTTGAGCTATTACATGCACGCCGGTGTCTGGTAGAACAGAATCGTCAACTCGTTGAAGCCGCACGCCTGCAGGAGGATATCGAACACATCGCTCGACATGATCTAATTCCATTTCTAAATCAAACATGCTATAATACACTCACTTTCCCAAGGGGGTGTGGTTATGGCACGCACAGCAA
>CAIYZD010000468.1 GCA_903930585.1 uncultured Geobacteraceae bacterium
AATGCATGGGTGTTAGACTTGCTGAAGGATCAAACCACAGCTCATGCATGAGTGTACGTCCTCATTCCTCCCATACAGACTGGTACGTAGTTGACCATTACCTGGTTGATGCTGTTCACCGGACTACGCTGGTATGGGGCCAGAAACCTACGATGGGAAGATATATACCTGAAGGGAAGTAGTATACGGCTGAAGGAAATAGTAGACGGCCCCCAGGACATCGTTTATATTTCTAACCTGGACGAGCCGGATTTGCGCAAGAATGGGCGTCAAACGCAAGCAGTCTGCGGCCTCAAGTGTTTTTGACTGCCTGGACAAAGCAACACAAACAGCCCAGATGATTGATTTATAAAGGAAATAAATATATGGAAGGGTTCTTTCTCAAGCTTTCGGTAATGCTTGTGCCCGGTATGTTGGCAATTGTTTGTCACGAAGTTTCCCATGGATTTGTTGCCTGGCGTTTTGGCGATCCGACTGCGAAGATGATGGGTCGGTTGACTCTTAATCCTTTGAAGCATATTGATATCATTGGTACACTCATGATATTTTTTATCGGCATTGGGTGGGCCAAGCCGGTGCCGGTAGTATTCGAAAATCTCCGTAATCCCAAGCGCGATATGATCTGGGTGGCAGCCGCCGGCCCGGTTACCAACCTCATCCTGGCAACGGTTTCCGCGTTCCTGCTGCGAGGCCTGGTTACGTTCGGTAATCCGGCCGCTTCCGACTCACCGTTGGCTATGGTGGTGGAACCGGTGGTTTTGATGCTGGCATTTTCGGTCTATATAAATCTGCTGCTGGCTATCTTCAATATGATACCGGTACCGCCTCTGGATGGCGGACGGGTATTGGTCGGATTGCTTCCGCTTCGGCAGGCGGTTGCCTGGTCGCGTATTGAACCGTACGGGATGATGATCATCATAGTTCTGGTGTTTTTTACCAATATGTTTTCGTACATTGTTTCTCCGGTTCTTACCCTTGGCGTTCAATTGCTGGCCGGTCCGCAGAGTGGACTTGTACTGGGTGTCACCAGGCTGATGATGCACTGAAATGATTGTGAGAGGAGTACTGATGAACGATCCCAGAATCCGGCAGTTTGCAGAAATACTGGTTGATTACTCGACCAGGGTGAAAAAGGGTGATATCGTACTGATCAACGCGGCCGGCCTGGAGGCTCTGCCGTTGGTCAAGGAACTCTATGCACTCTGCCTCGCGCGTGGTGCGAAGTATGTGGAATACAGCTTCTCGGTGCCGGAAATAGACCGTTTTTTCTACAACAGCGCAACTAAACAGCAGCTTGACCACTTTCCGCAGCATAAACTGGATTTCTATAAAACCGTGACTGTGTACATCGGTATTTCCGCCGGTAACAATTCGATGGTTATGGCGAATGCCCGGCAGGAGGCGGTGGTCGCCTATGCAAAACTGACCAGGCCGCTGATTGATCAGCGTGTCAAACATACCCGGTGGTGTGTGACCCGTTATCCGACCCACGCCTCGGCTCAGGAAGCCCGTATGAGTCTGGACGAGTATGAGGATTACCTCTTCTCTGCCTGCTGTATCGACTGGAAGGCCGAGTCGAAGAAACAGGAAAAACTGAAAAAGCTGATCGACCGGACCAAAAAGGTGCGGATTCTGGCCCCCGATACGGATCTTCGTTTCAGTATCGACGGCTTGCCCGGCATTAAGTGTGACGGCCGTCTCAATATGCCGGACGGCGAGGTGTTTTCGGCTCCGGTCAAAACCTCTGTTCAGGGACATATCAGCTATAACTGTCCGAGTATGTATCAAGGCAGGGAATATAACGGGGTCCGCTTTGAATTTGTTGACGGCAAAATTGTCAAGGCGACCGCTGAAGCGGGGATGAGCAAATCCCTCAACAAAATCCTGGATACCGATGAAGGCGCACGCTACATCGGAGAGTTTGCGATTGGCGTTAATCCGGGAATTCGCCAGCCGATGCGTAACATTCTTTTTGACGAAAAGATTTTCGGCTCGATTCATTTCACCCCCGGACAGGCGTACGACGAATGCGATAATGGCAACCGTTCCGCCGTGCATTGGGATCTTGTGCGCATTCTTGCTGATGGCGAAATACTGTTCGATGATGTTTCGATCCAGAAAAACGGCCGGTTCGTTCACAAAGAGTTGTTGGAACTTAATCCTTCTGAAAAATGAGCAGTGAACTTATGACGGAAAACCGGGAAATCGAATTTGAGCATGCTGACTTCCAGTTTGATACGATAGACGAAGAACTGCTGGTTGACGAGCGGTGTCAACAAATTCTGAAACAGTTTTATCTGTACCTCCAGCAACAGGGGATGACCGCTGAACAGGCTTCCGAGCTGGCTTTCAGCGCCGATTTGTATCTACGGGATTACCTGATCGACTTTGGCCGGCAGAATGTCGTCCGCCCACTCCCCGGAATTGTGACGACATTCGCCGGATCCTGGTATATTACCCATACGCTGGATCCTGAGTTCGCAGCCCTTGAACGCCATCTTACGGCACTGTCGGAGCTTTACCGATACATGCACCGCCGGCATCTGATTTCCGCGGATGAGCTTTCGTTTCTCCTTGCGGAGGCGGGACGTCATGACTTTTACCGTCAGCGGATCGAATCATTTCTGACTATTTCCGGCGACGGTTTTCCGGCATGGGATGCCGAATGCCCGGCACGATTGGGCTGCGGCAACGGAGCAATCTGAAATGGTGTGCAAAAAAACAAAACAGATGATCATCACGATTATGGAACAGAACCATCTCAGAAAAGACTGGTATATTGATTTTGACGGTCAGCCGTTTCAGGATTTCCTTGCGGGAACGATCACGGAAATGGAGCGCCTCGGGGTCCTTGTGACCGTTGTGCGCAACCGTGACGCGGTTATTGCCGTCAACAGTTATGCCGACCTGCTGAACGTGGTAAAAGTGTCTTCGCCGCAGGACGGGCACAGCAACCAGTGTATCGGTCACATTATCGGAAAAAGCCGCAATCTGGATATTATGGAAGATATCGGCGCCGCAGTCAGGCGGATCGCATTTGCCCCTGAAACGATCGCCCCCTCCAGTGAATTCAGGAAAGTGTGCCATAACTGCGGGTGTGGCTGTTAGGCCAATTATGAACAGTCAGAATGATAAACTTGATCTGCTCCTTGATAAAATCGGAGTGCTGGTGGAACGTCTGATCCCGTCACCGGAACTACCCGTTGACTTATCTGCCAACATCGCCTTTCGGTGGGAGCGTTCGGGAGATGCCGGGCGGTTGGTTGCAGTGACTCATCCGCATCTGTTTGACCTGAATGATCTGGTTGGCATCGATGCTGTCCGAGATGAGGTCATCCGGAACACAGCGCAGTTTGTGGCGTCGCTTCCCGCCAATAATGTCCTGCTGTGGGGCGAACGCGGCTGTGGCAAATCATCACTGGTGAAGGGACTCCTGAAGCTTTTTGCGCATCGCGGGCTGCGGATCATAGAGTTGAAACGGTGGGATATCATGGCGCTGCCGTGTATCATCGGGTTGTTGCGGGGGGCGCCGTTCCGTTTTATCCTCTTTTGCGATGATCTCTCTTTTGATGAGGGGGAGGGGGATTTCAGAGCGTTAAAAACGCTGCTGGATGGTGATATTGAAGAGCGACCCTCGAATATCCTGATTTATGCCACATCCAATCGCCGACACCTCATGCCGGAGAAGTTGTCCGGTAACAGCGCCGATTCTGAAATACATCCCGAAGAGGCGGTAGGTGAAAAATTGGCTCTGTCCGACCGGTTCGGCCTTTCTCTCGGTTTTTATGAATTTGATCAGGAAGAGTATCTGGCTGTCGTTCGCGGGTATGCCGTTGCGAGAGGGCTTTCCCTGCCAGACGAAGAACTGCGCGATAAAGCACTGAAATGGGCACGGCTGACTGCCCGCAGGAGCGGGCGTTCCGCACGGCAGTTTATCGATGACCTTGAAGGGCGCCTGCTGCTGGAGCGTTCGGTATAATATTTTTGTGACCAGCCAGGCGGTTCCGGTTATAATTTTTCGACTATAATAGTATCAAGGAGTTTTGTCATGCCATCAGCATCCATTCCGGAAACCGTCAGAAGGTTACTTGCATCCCAGCCGATTGAGCTGCCGATATTTCATCCTGTCGCATTAAAGCTTCAGAGAATGCTCTCAAACTATGATTTCACGGTTGACGAGGTTTCCCAGGTTGCCAATGAGGATATGTCGCTGGCCAGCCAGATGCTTAAAATAGCCAACTCTCCGATGTATATGGGACGCTCTAAAGTTGCTACGATCAAGGAAGCGGTTATCCGGCTCGGAGCTCAACAGGTTATCAATCTGGTGATTGCCGCTTCTCAGGCATCGGCGCACTCATCGAGCAATCCGGCGCTTGATCACTATATGAAAGAGCTGTGGCTGCACAGTCATTGCTGTGCGCTTGGAGCCCGCTGGCTGGCCCACTCCTGCGGCATGCGCGGAGTAGCCGATGAAACCTATCTGGCGGCGCTTCTGCATGACGTCGGCAAACTCTATCTGTTGAAGTCGATAGAAAAACTGGTTGGAGCGGGTGTGATCAACTCGCTCTTCGATGATGAGCTGATTCTGGAAATTTTCGATGCGATGCACGTCGAACAGGGGTATCGCATGATGCAGCATTGGAACTTTCCGGCGATGTACTGCGATGTGATCCGAGATCATCATTCCGACGAATGGGATACCGTCAACAAAATGCTGGCAATCGTACGGATTGTCAATCTGGCGTCTCACCGAATCGGGCTTGGCCTGAAGCATGAACCGGGCATCGTACTGATGGGGACGAGAGAGGCGGAAGTGCTTGATATAACCGACACCCAGATTATGGAACTTGAGGCGACACTGGAGGAGTCACGGGATGCAGCCCTGGAAGGTTAACCGTCACTGCTCCGCAGGAGTGGTCGCACCGTACGGATAGTGAAGCGGCAATGGCAAGAGCGTAACAAACCAGTGAAAATAAAAAGAGTCCGCTGACGGAGGTAGAGCATGATTTTGGTGGTGGGAGCAAACGGTATGCTGGGGCAGGACCTTATGGCACTTCTGGGTGGCAGGGGACATGGCGTTGACATTGCCGAGATCGACATTACGTCGCCTGAATCAGTGCTGAAGGTTATTGGCGAGTTGCAACCGGAGGTTGTCATCAATTGCGCTGCCTACACCGACGTGGATGGGTGTGAAAGCAATACCGACGCGGCAATGGCGGTTAATGGCGAGGGGGTGGCTTATCTGGCGATGGCCTGCAGGGACAGTGGCGCTCTGTTGGTCCAGGTCAGCACCGATTACGTTTTCGATGGCGGCAAAGGCACGCCGTATGTTGAGGACGATGCTCCCTGTCCGCTCAGCGTTTACGGCGAATCGAAGCTGGCGGGCGAAATGAATGCCGCCTTCTGTCCCGAGCATCTGATCGTGCGGACGCAGTGGCTGTATGGCCTGCATGGTAAGAATTTTGTCGAAACCATGCTGCGCCTGGGGGCGGAAAAGGATGAGCTGACCGTTGTTGACGATCAGATCGGTTCGCCGACCTGGACGGTTGATCTGGCCCGGGCGATTATCTCCCTTATCGATGCCGGTTGTCGCGGTATCTACCATGCGGCCAATTCGGAGTACTGCTCGTGGAATACGTTTGCCAAAGCCATTTTTGAGGAAGCCGGTATCTCCGTTTCGGTCAAGCCAATGACGACTACCGAGTTGAACAGACCGGCCCGGAGGCCGCTCTATTCAACCCTGGAGTGCGGCAAGCTGGCCGGAAATGCCGGATTTCAGCCGCAACCGTGGCGTGACGCCTTACGGGAATATTTGAAACGTCGCAGCGCGGCAGCAGCTTGAAAGGACCAGTGATGGTACAGGGTGCATGCCCGGATGACAAGTGATACCGTCTCAATCGGGCGTGCGCTGCTACTTTTGTGCATCGCCTGCCTGCTGTTCATCTCGGCGGGATGCGCGGCTACCTCCACAACGGTTATTGAAGAGGAAGTAGTTACCAATCCCAAACCGATGTACAGCTACACGTCACTCATGATCCGGGATTTTGAACTCAAACGGGAATTGTATTCCGATTCTCTTCCTGCTGCCATGAGCCAGCGTGAGAACCAGTTCGCGAAACTGCCGGGAGAACTTTCCGACCATATTGAACGCTATATCAAGTCGCATCGCACATACCAGAACATATCCCGCGACGGGAATCCTGATACGGCCACGCTGTTGCTGACCGGAAAATTCATCCGTCTCGGACGCTTCAAAATATCGGTTGCCGCCAGTTTGCGCGATGGTATCAGCGGCCAAGAGGTGGCTTACTTCCGCGAGACATTGTGGGACGTTCTCGATACGACCGACTCGCTCAGCCGGCTCGGGCGTGAAATTGCCGATTTTATCGATCGGATTCAGTACAAGTAACTGCTCGGATGTTGCAGGTGAATACTACCGGACTAGAGCGCCTTCCGCCTTTTTTCTTTACCGCCTTCTGGGTGCCAATCAAAACAAAGAATCATTCTCATTTCAGACATTTTGGTGGGAGTAACATTGAGCCTCGACTACACCACACTTGACTTGTTGCGCCAGAACCACCCGGCCTGGCGGCTGCTGCGTTCCGACCATGCGCCGCTGGTGGCGGGTTTTCTACACCGTGTTTTCATTACGCCAAATGTACGAGTGATGGCGCAGTCGGATTTGGCGGAGGCACTGGAAGATGAACTGTTTGCCCTGCGTCAGCGGGGGGATGTGTTTCCGAAACCGGCCCTTGAGTATCTGAACGACTGGGCTGCCACCGAGCGTGGCTGGTTGCGCAAGTTCTATCGTCAGGGATCCGATGAAGCGCATTTCGATCTGACACCCCCCACTGAGAAGGCGATTGCCTGGCTGGCGACGCTGGCCGAGCGGAGCTTCGTCGGCACCGAATCGCGCCTGCTCACTCTGTTCGAGCTGCTTAAACAGATGAGCGAGGGGAGCGAGAGCGACCCGCAGACGCGCATCGCCGAACTGCGCAAACGTCGCGATGAAATCGACTCCGAGATCGCCCGCGTGCTGTCGGGCGACATTCCGCTGTTGGACGATACGGCGCTCAAAGACCGTTTCCAGCAGTTTATGGCCATGGCGCGCGAACTTCTTGCCGATTTTCGCGAGGTGGAGCACAACTTTCGCGGCCTGGACCGGCGGGTGCGTGAGCGCATCGCGCTCTGGGAGGGGGCCAAGGGCGCCCTTCTTGAGGAGATCATGGGGGAGCGCGATGCCATTGCCGATTCCGATCAAGGGCGGAGCTTCCGTGCTTTTTGGGATTTCCTGATGTCGAGCAGCCGTCAGGATGAGCTGTCAACCTTGCTGGAGCGCGTTTTGGCTCTTCCGGCGGTCGCCGAACTCAAACCGGATGCCCGCACCCGCCGTGTCCATTACGATTGGCTGGAGGCGGGCGAACACACCCAGCGCACCGTGGCCCAGCTTTCGCAGCAGTTGCGCCGCTTCCTGGATGATCAGGCGTGGCTGGAAAACCGCCGCATCATGGATATTCTGCACGGCATCGAGGCAAAAGCGCTGGCGCTGCGGGGGACGCCGCCACCCGGCGAGGTGATGACCATCGCGGAATGTGCTGCCGGTATTGAACTGCCGATGGAGCGGCCGCTCCATACTCCAACGCTCAAGCCGGTTATCACCGATGTTGCTCTGGAATCGGGTGATGCCGATGTGGATGCGTCGGTGCTCTATGCGCAGATCGTGATCGACAGCGCGGAGCTGGCGCGGAACATCCGCCACGCCTTGCAGGAACGCTCGCACATTACCCTGAGTGAACTGTGCGAAGCGCAGCCGTTGCAGCATGGGCTGGCGGAGCTGGTGGCGTATTTGCAGCTTGCGGGGGATACCTTCAAGGCCGTGGTGGATGAAGAGACAACCGATGTCATTGTGTGGCGCGGTGTCAGCGCCGACGGTGCGGAGCAGACAAAACAGGCGCGTCTGCCGCGCGTAATTTTTGTGAGGTAACCCGTATGACTGAACAAGAGCAAGAAAATATCGCATCTGCGCCCGACCTTTCCGCCGTTGTCATTCCCCTGCTCAAAGGGGTGCTCTATCAGGAGAGTGATGCGGGACTCTGGAACTCGCTCTTAAATCTGCACATCCGTCTGCGAGATTATGTTGCGGTGCTGGGGCTGGAACTGGTGCTGGACGAAGCGGAGGGATACGCTTTTCTCCGCTCGCGCCAGGTGGCGGACGATGACGCCGCGCCAAAGCTGCCGCGTCTGGTGGTGCGGCGGCCGCTGTCGTTTCCGGTGAGCCTGCTTTTGGCGCTGCTGCGCAAGAAACTGGCAGAGTTCGATGCGAGTGGTGGCGATACGCGCCTTGTCCTCAGCCGCGACGACATTGCCGATCTGGTGCGGGTTTTCCTGCCTGAAAGCAGCAACGAGGCCAAGCTGATCGACCAAATTGACAGCCATCTCAACAAGATCGTGGAACTGGGCTTTTTGCGGCGCATGAAACCGGCCACCGGGCAGCAGGGTGGTCAGGCGGCACTGTTCGAGGTGCGCCGTATCCTGAAGGCGTTTGTGGATGCCCAGTGGCTGGCCGATTTCGATACGCGCCTGGCGGCGTATCAGACCCTGCTTGGCATGGCGGCGGGAGGTGCGCTTGAAGATGAATGATACAGAGACATTGGGGCTTGATTTCGTGGGGGACGATGCGCTTTCCGGGTTCCGGCTGCACCGCCTGGAAGTGTTCAACTGGGGCACCTTCGATGGCCGGGTCTGGGCGCTCAACTTGGATGGCCGCAATGCGCTGCTGACCGGCGACATCGGCTCGGGCAAATCAACGCTGGTGGATGCGGTGACGACCCTGCTGGTGCCGGCGCATCGCATCGCCTACAACAAGGCGGCCGGGGCCGACAGCCGCGAGCGGTCGCTCCGCTCCTACGTGCTGGGGCATTACAAGTCCGAGCGAAATGAGGTGACCGGCACAGCCAAGCCGGTGGCGCTTCGCGACCACAACAACTACTCCGTGATCCTCGGGGTGTTTCATAATGCCGGATATCTCCAGACGGTGACGCTGGCGCAAGTCTTCTGGATGAAGGATGCAGTAGCGCAGCCCGCACGATTCTTTGTTATAGCGGAACGCGACGTGTCGATTGCAGCGGACTTTGCGAGCTTCGGTTCGGACATCGCGCAGTTGCGCAAAAAACTGCGGGGGGCCGGTGCAGAAGTTTTTGACAGTTTCCCCCCCTACGGCGCATGGTTCCGTCGGCGTTTCGGCATCGACAATGAACAGGCGCTGGAGCTATTTCATCAAACCGTGTCAATGAAATCGGTCGGCAACCTGACCGATTTCGTGCGTACCCACATGCTCGAACCGTTTGATGTCGCACCGCGCATCGCGGCCTTGATCGGCCATTTTGATGACCTGAACCGGGCGCACGAGGCGGTGCTGAAAGCCAAACGACAGGTAGAACTGCTTACGCCGCTGGTCAGTGACTGTCAGCGCCACTCGCTGCTTTCTTCGCAGGCAGATGAGCTGCGCGCCTGCCGTGAAGCGCTCAAGCCGTACTGCGCGGGGCTGAAACTTGAGCTGCTTGATAAGCGTATCGCCGCAGTTGCTGAGGAGTGGGAGCGGCAAAACGCGCAGGTTAAACGTCTTGAAGAACTTCGCGATGCTCAGCGAATAACGCAGGACGAGCTGAAGCGGAGCATTGCCGACAACGGCGGTGATCGCCTGGAACGGCTGGCCGTCGATATCCGCGCCAAGGAGCTGGAACAGCGGACGCGCCAGCGCAAGGCGGAGCGTTTTGCCGAACTGACGCGTGTTATCGGTGAGAAAACGTGTGAGGATGAAGCCGGGTTTTTCGGCCAACGGCAGCGTTTTTTGGCTCTGGCGGAAACGGCGCGAGCACGCGAGGCGACTCTGCAAAACGATCTGACCGAGCATGGCGTGAACTTCCGGCAGGGGAAACAGGAGCATGACGAACTATCCGTCGAAATTACCAGCTTGAAAGCCAGGCGCAGCAACATTTCCGCCGAACAGGTTGCCATGCGCGCGGCGATGTGCAAGGCGCTCGGTTTGCCGGAGGCTGATATGCCGTTTGCCGGTGAACTGTTGCAGGTGCAAGTCGACGAGCGCGACTGGGAAGGTATTGCCGAGCGCCTTCTGCGCAACTTCGGACTGTCGCTGCTGGTGCCGGATGGACATTACGCCACGGTCGCTGAGTGGGTTGACAAGACGCATCTCAAGGGGCGTCTCGTCTATTTCCGGATTCGGCAGGGCTCCCGGGGCGATCTGCCCACCCTGCACCGGGATTCGCTGGTTCGCAAGCTGGCGATCAAGCCTGAGTCACACTTCTACGACTGGCTGGAACGCGAGGTGGCGCTCCGTTTCGATGTGGCCTGCTGTGCTACGCAAGAGCAATTTCGTCGCGAGGTACGCGCCGTCACCCGCGCAGGGCAGATCAAGGCGCCCGGCGAGCGGCACGAAAAAGACGACCGTCACCGACTGGAAGATCGTAGCCGCTATGTGCTCGGGTGGAGCAACGTGGAAAAGATCGCTGCGCTGGAATCCAAAGTGAGGATGCTGGAGGCCCGGTTGGGGGAACTTGGCAGCCTGATTATTTCAGTTCAGAACGCGCAGAATACGCTCAAGGAACAGCTTACTGCGCTGTCAAAACTGGTTGAATACACAGATTTTAACGAACTCGACTGGCGCACGCCGGCTGTGGAGGTGGCCCGGCTTTCCGATGAGAAACGCGCGCTGGAATCCGCCTCTGATGTTCTGAAACAGTTGACCGAACGGTTGAACGAGGTGAGTGCGGCCGTAAAGGTTACTGAGGGGCAGGTGGAGGAGCGCAAAGACAAACGCTCCAAAGCCGAGCAGAAGAAAAGCGATGCTGAAGCCTTGCGGTTGATGACCCAGGTGGTGGTGGATGAAGTGATTTACACCGCCCATGCTGCGTATTTCGAACGTCTCGACGCCGTTCGCACAGAAGTGTTGGGGGAACAACAACTGACGGTGGAATCTTGCGACAACCGGGAGCGGGACATGCGCGAGTGGCTGCAAGACAGGATCGACGCCGAGGACAAGAATATCAAACGCTTGCGCGACAAGATAATCCAGGCGATGGCCTCATATAAAGAGGAATTCAAGCTTGAAACATCGGAAGTTGATGCCGGTATTGACGCTGCTTTTGAATACAGAAACATGCTTGACGGACTTCAGGCTGACGATCTTCCCCGCTTCGAGGTGCGTTTCAAGGAGTTGTTGAACGAGAACACCATCCGCGAGGTGGCCAACTTTCAATCGCAGTTGGCGCGTGAACGGGAAACGATCAAGGTGCGGATTACCCGCATTAACGAGTCACTTACCCAGATCGACTACAACCCCGGTCGCTACATCGTGCTGGAGGCTCAGCCTTCGCCGGATGCCGAGATCCGCGATTTTCAAACTGAACTACGTGCCTGCACCGAAGGCTCTTTGACCGGTTCGGATGACAACCAATATTCCGAGGCCAAGTTTCTTCAGGTTCGGCGCATCATCGAGCGTTTTCGAGGCCGTGAAGGACAGTCAGAGCAAGATCTACGCTGGGCCGCCAAGGTAACTGATGTGCGCAAATGGTTTGTCTTTGCCGCCAGCGAGCGGTGGCGCGAGGATGACAAGGAGCATGAGCATTACTCCGATTCCGGCGGCAAGTCGGGCGGACAGAAGGAGAAACTGGCGTACACCATTCTGGCTGCGAGTCTGGCCTACCAGTTCGGTCTTGAATGGGGTGCTGTGCGGTCCCGCTCGTTCCGTTTCGTGGTGATTGACGAGGCCTTCGGGCGTGGTTCGGATGAGTCGGCGCAGTACGGCCTGCGACTGTTTGCCCAGCTCAACCTGCAACTCCTGATCATCACGCCGCTCCAGAAGATTCACATCATCGAGCCGTTCGTTTCCAGCGTCGGCTTTGTCCACAACGAAGAGGGGCGCGCCTCCAAACTGCGTAATCTCTCGATTGCCGAATACCACGACGAAAAAACGAGGGCGGCCGGATGAGCTGGACCAGACCGCTGGAGCTGCGGGCACAACTGCACAAACTCTGGGAGCGGGGCGATATTCTGTCCGCGTGCGTTACGGGGGAACCGCTGTTTCCGAAACGGCTGACGCTCAAAACGCCTACATCTGCGGAGATGACTGAACGTTTTGACGAGGTGCGCGCCTGGATCGGCGTGCTGCGGGCGCTCCCCCGTTACCGGGTGGAGATGCGGGAGTTCCGGCACCGGCAGTTCGGCGCAAACGCGGTGCCCCACGAGGTCTGGATCGACAGAGCCGCCGATGCCGTGGCGCTGATCGGCAAACAGCAGGACTACGCCCGTTTCATTGGCTTGATCGATGAGACGCGCGAACAACAGCCGCGACTGCTGGCGTGGCTGGCCAAACGGCCACTTCGGGCGGTGGAGCTGTGTGACGAATGGAGCCGGCTCCTTGACATCGTCTCGTGGTGTGAAAAACACCCGCGCCCCGACGTGTACCTGCGGCAGGTGGATATTCCGGGCATTCACAGCAAGTTCATCGAAGCGTGGCGCGGGGTGCTGTCCGAATTGCTCGACATAGTCTTGCCGCCTGAGTCAATAGATCCCACGGCAACAGGGGTAAGCCGTTTTGCCCGGCGCTACGGGTTTCGCGACAAGCCGGTGCGAATCCGTTTCCGCATGCTCGACCCGAGCTACGTCCTGCTTCCGTGCTGCGATGAACAGGATATCACCCTTGACGCGGAAAGCTTTGCCCGGCTTGAGCCGAACGTGTTACGGGTATTTATTACCGAAAACGAGATCAACTTCCTGGCCTTTCCGCGGATGAAGGATAGCACGGTCATCTTCGGCGCAGGGTATGGCTTTGAGATGCTGTATGAGGCCGAATGGCTTTCGCGCTGTCACATTCACTACTGGGGTGATATCGACACTCACGGTTTTGCGATTCTTGACCAGCTCCGCAGCCGTTTTGGAAACGTAGAGTCATTCCTGATGGACCGGCGTACTCTGCTGGCCTTTGAAGCACACTGGGGTGCGGAAGAAAAACAGACGCTGCGCGATCTGCCACGGCTTAATCAGGAGGAAAAGTCGCTGTACGATGATTTGCGGGATAACCGTATGCGGGAAAACCTGCGTCTTGAACAGGAAAAAATCGGTTTTGGCTGGGTGGAGTCTGCGTTAGACAGGCTGTGTGCCGATGGCGGGATGTGAAAGAGTGAGATGTGATTTGATAGAATCTTCTGCTGGAATAATACCTTGCCGGAACATGGCGAATAACCCATACTTAAAGGCATGTCGTAATTAATGCAGGAGGGGCAAATGGTGAATATATCAACTGCCGAGGCGCGTTCTCACTTGTCAAAATATATTTCCATGGTTGAGTTGCAACATGAACGCTAGGGTATATAGCGCCAATCACCATCAACAACATCGCTTACATCGCCAGAAAATCTCATCATCCGGACCAAATACGCAAATATATCGTTACCATTCCAAAAATATTCACTATTTGCCAGATGAACACTGGCGTTGTAATTAACGCGGCGGCGCTTAAGTTCACAGATATTGAAGATTCTCTCCAGGCGGCAATGGCCGAATCTCAAGGCTGTGATTTTATCATCACCTCAAATATTTCAGATTTTCTGCACTCTCCTGTGCCTGCAATTTCATCTACCACCTTTCTTAATCAGTTTATGTCTCCGTAGTCTCAAACCCTGAGCGTAGTACGTTTCGATAGTGTTAACGACTTTTTTTTGGACACATTGTCAACCTTGGTATAATATGCCAGTTGACGATCTGGAGCTGATATGAACAGAACAATACAAAACGAACTTGAAAATATCAGAGACCTCGGCTTGTTGCGAAGCACCCGACTGATCAGCGGCCGGCAGGCGGCGCGTGTCAGCTGCAACGGACACGACGTGTTGCTGCTCTGCTCCAATAATTATCTGGGCCTGGCCGATCATCCCGCGCTGGCTGCCGCATCGATTGCGGCAATTGAGCGGTACGGTACGTCGAGCGGCGCTTCCCGGCTGGTGTCCGGGACCATGGAACTGCACGAGAGGCTGGAACGTGCCGTCGCGTCTTTTAAACAACGCGAAGCTGCGCTGATTTTCAACAGCGGCCATGCGGCAAACACCGGCATTATTCCAGCCCTGGTCGGGCGGGGCGACGTGGTTTTTTGCGACCGGCTGAATCATGCCAGCATCATCGACGGCATCATGCTCTCCGGGGCGCGATTGGTCCGGTATCCTCATAACGATTGCAGACAGCTTGCCTCGCTCATGGAAAAACATGCCGCAGGGCGTTGTCTGATCGTCACAGACGGCGTATTCAGCATGGATGGCGATATTGCGCCGCTAGTCGAGTTGGCCGCGCTCAAGCGGAGATACGGGGCGCTGCTTATGGTTGATGACGCCCACGGCAGCGGAGTGCTGGGAGAGCGGGGAAGGGGAAGTGCCGAACTGCTCGGGGTTGGAGCCGAAATCGACATTCAGATGGGCACGTTTGGCAAGGCGCTGGGGAGTTTTGGGGCCTACGCCGCCGTTTCGGCGGAATTGCGTGATCTGTTGATCAATCGCGCGCGCAGTTTCATTTTTTCAACGTCATTGCCCCCTTCGGTGCTGGCTGCTTCGCTGGCGGCCGTTGAACTGGTGCAGACGCCGGAAGGGGACAGACTTCGTGAACAACTTTGTTCAAACACCATTTTTTTCAGAAACAGCCTGACGGAGGCCGGTTTCAGCATCCCTGACGGCTCCGCGCAGATTGTGCCGATTGTCATCGGTTCCGCCGATACCACTATGCATTTTTCAAATGCATTGCTGGCGGAAGGCTTTTTTGCCCAGGGTATCCGCCCGCCAACGGTGCCGGCAGGCACCAGTCGTCTCCGTTTTACCCTGATGGCTACGCATACGCACGCCGACCTGGCCGATTCCGTTGAGCATATCCGGTCTGTCGGTCGGCGTCTTGGAGTCGTGTAATGCCGTGGTTTGAAAACCGGAAAGGGGAGCGGTTGTGGTACGAAGACGAGGGGGTCGGATGTCCGGTGCTCCTGTTGCATGGCTGGTGTATGTCTTCCGCTGTCTGGAAATATCAGTTCGAAGAACGTGCGCCCTCCGTACGGCTTCTGGCGCCGGACCTGCGTGGGCACGGCCGTTCGCGGGAAGTATCGGGCGGCCTCGACTTCAACAGTTTCACCCTGGATCTGGTCGACTTCTGTGAGGCGCTTGATCTTACGAAGGTTGTCCTTGTTGGATGGTCCATGGGGGCGCAAATTGCGCTGCAAGCCTCTGCCGAACTGTCCGGAAGGCTTTCCGGCATGGTTCTGGTGGCGGCAACCCCCCGATTTACCGCTTCGGACGATTTTCCGTACGGCCTGTCCGATAACGAAGCACGCGGTATGCGGCTTAAAGTGCAGCGTAACAGGGATCGCGCCCTGGAAGGATTTTATACCCGTCTGTTTGTAGATGGAGAGCTCGAACGTCATGCCGCCGCCACGGAAATCAGGCAGATTCTCTCGGCCATAGTGACACCTGATACTGCAGCCGTACTTGATGCGCTTGATGCGCTCGCCGGGACGGATATGCGCCCCCTGCTCGGCACGATTGCAATCCCCACGTTGATCGTCAATGGTGCGCAGGATCGAATTTGCCTTCCCCAGGCGTCAAGCTACCTGAAGCAGCAGATCCCGAACGCGGTGCAGGTCATTTTTCCGGAGTGTGGACATGCCCCGTTTTTAACGCACGCGCAGCAATTCAATGCCGAAATAATGAAGTTTACAAGGAGCGTCAGTGGTCAGAATGCCTGATAGCGGAACGATTGCGGCCGCATTTCACCAGAAAGCTGTCGAATATGATCGGCATGTTCTTGTTCAGAAACGGGTGGTAACTCACCTGGTGGAATCAATCGGCCTGCATCTGGAACAGGAGCCCGGAAATATTCTTGATGTCGGGACCGGTACGGGAGCCCTGCTGGAGGGGTTGCATGCCCGATATCCCCACGCTCTCTTGACCGGTGTCGATATCGCGTTCAACATGTGTCTGCGGGCGCAGCAAAAACTGGGGAGCGATAGCCGGATCGTTACCGGTAATGCCGAATATCTTCCCTTCGGAACCGGCGTATTCGACCTGGCTGTGTCGGCGTCCGTATTGCAGTGGGTGGGAAATTTGGCTGCCGCTCTGAATGAGTTGCGCAGAGTTGTACGTCCGGGTGGAGATGTCAGTCTGGCATTTTTTTGCGAAGGTTCATTAGCTGAACTACAGCACTGTTTCCGCGATGCGACCGGACGGTACACTCATGGCGGTGGCCACGGCCACGAAATGTCCCGGCTGCACGGTTTTCACTCCGTTGCCGAGGTGACGTCTCTTGTGAAGGGAATGGATTTCGAACAGGTTGTCGTCACGGTTGAAGCGGAAGTTGACTGGTATGACGACCTGCACTCCCTGTTGCGCTCGATAAAAAACATCGGTGCGGGAACGGTGTCGGGGGGGGCGGCAAGCGGTCTGGGGTGGCGGGGGATCTTACGGGAAACGTCCCGGCTGTATATGGAGCGGTATGGACGAAACGGGAGTATTCCGGTTACGTATAACGTCCTCTATCTCACCGCGCGCACCAGAGTGCAATCGGACATCTGACGGTGCTTCGGTGGAGCGGTCACCGGTTATAACGAACTGATAATCTTCTTTGCCAACTCATTGATGACACTGTAGTGGACTTCTACGCCGTCACGCTTGCCATCGATTATCCCCTTGTTCTTAAGCAGCGCCAGATGTTGTGAAACCGTCGCCTGGGGAAGTCCGAGGCATTCCCAGATATGTTTTACGTTGCACTCCTGCGTACAGAGCCCCGCAACTATCTTGAGACGGATCGGGTGGCCGAGCACCTTCAGCACATCGGCTTCGGTGGTGAAATTCTTTTGTTTATCAAACGCCATGATTCCGGCTCCCGTAGAATGCGGAATGTTTTCTTCGCACTTTTTTGATTATCATATATATGGAATTTGTGCTCGTCAATTAAAAACTGGACATTTAAAACTGGACGTCACGGTCAGGTGTGAACGGGCGCCATTTCAGCCATAGAGTTGTCTGCTCAGGTGGCAGGCGGCGGTGTGACCGTCTGCATATTCGACCAAAGCCGGAACTTCGCGGTGGCAGCGTTCGACAGCATGACGGCAGCGGGGGTGAAAGCGGCATCCGGGTGGGATCGACAGGGGGGACGGCAGGTCATCCCGTAACAGTTCGCCTTTTGAAACGATCGACGACTGCACTCCGGGAATGGCGGCGATGAGAGCCTCGGTATACGGATGGCGGCAGCGGCGGAATAATTCCGCTGCGGGGCCGCATTCGACAATCGCTCCAAGGTACATGATAATAATCCGGTCGCAGATATGGCGCAACACCAGTAAGTTGTGCGAAACCATTATCATTGACAGCGAGAAGTCCTGTTTCATTTGCAGCAGGATATTGATTATCTGGGCTTGTATGGAAATATCGAGTGACGAAACCGGTTCATCGGCGATCAGGATTTCCGGAGAAGCGGCCAGGGCACGGGCAATACCGATGCGTTGGCGCTGCCCTCCCGAAAATTCATCGGGAAAACGGTTAACGGCGTTGCCGTCCAATCCCACTGCTGCAATGAGGCGAGAGAGTTCCTCTCGTCGCTGCGGATCTGCCATTCCGGCGATTTTGAGCGGTTCCGAGATGCTGTCGCCAATCCGCATACGCGGGTTAAGGGAGGAAAAGGGGTCCTGAAAGATCATCTGGGTTCTGCGCCTGAACTCCGTCCGGTCGTTTTTGGCAAGCTGCGATAACGGCGTGCCTTTGAAAAGCACACTGCCTGCATCGGGCGTTAGAAGGCCGGCCATAACTTTTGCCAGCGTTGACTTGCCACAGCCGGATTCACCGGCAATACCGAGTGTTTCGCCGGTTGCCAGCTGCAATGAGACCCGGTCGAGCGCGGTCAAAACCGCGTGCGCATGTCCCGGTGCGGAAATCCTGAACGTTTTATACAATTCGACTGCGGTGAGAATAGGAACCGTGGTCATGAAGGTTTCCAACAACGAAGAAAGTGTGCAGGAGCAATCTCGCGCAGCTCCTGTGGTTCGGTACGGCACCCGCCATCCGCAAACGGGCAGCGTTCGGCAAAACAGCAACCACCGTCCGACGTTCCCCGGAGATTCAATTGACCAGTCACGGTGGGCAGAGGCTTGCCCGGTTCGGCATATTGCGGCAGAGACGCCAGGAGCGCCTCTGTGTACGGGTGTCGCGGTGATGCCAGGAGTTCTCCCGTTGGCGCTGATTCGACAATCTGACCGGCATACATAACCGCCGTATGGTCGGCACGTTCGGAAACGATTCCCAGGTCATGGGTAATCAGCAGCATCGACAGTCCACCGGACCTTCTCCGTGCATCCAGCAGTTCCAGTATCTGCGCCTGTATGGTGACATCCAGCGCGGTTGTCGGTTCATCGGCGATCAGCAGTGACGGGCGGCATGCCAGGGCCATGGCAATCATGACCCGCTGCCTCATCCCGCCGCTCAACTGGTGTGGGTAGTCGCGCATTCGATTGCTCGCCGAGGGGATGCCGACGTCTGTCAGCAGTTCGATGCTTCGTTCCCGGGCATCTTGCCGGGACAGCCCCATATGCAGAATCAGCGGTTCGCAGAGCTGATCGGAAATACGCAGAACCGGATTCAGCGAGGTCATCGGCTCCTGGAAAACCATTGAAATCCGTCGTCCCCGGATCTTCCGCAGTTCCTCGTCCGGAAGCGTCAGCAGATTTTGTCCCTCGAAAATAATCTCGCCGGAGCTGATGCGTCCGGGGGGGGGCACAAGCCGCATGATCGAAAGGGCGGTCATGCTTTTGCCCGACCCGGATTCCCCGACAAGCGCCAGTACGGACCCGGCGGCAAGAGAAAGAGAAATTCCCCGGACAGCATGGAAGACGTTTTTCTCAGTCGGGAAAGAGACATGCAGGTTGTGTAGTGAAAGCAGTTCCGTCACGTGAATCTCGCAGACAATTTAGTTCGATTAGCAAATACTGACAAGATAATTACATACGCAGCAGCTATGTCCGTTTATTACGGACCATGTACGGTTTACCATACAGCATGGGCGCCAAATTGTGCAATAATGATCTTTAGTCACCCTGTCCCGAATGGGCGGGTAATCAAAAAAATTGACACAACGCTCCATTATGTGGTTCTATCCTCAGGTTTTGCGGCCACGGTATCGTATGGGCATAATTATCCTTCTGACGCTGGCAACGATTGTTTTGTCGTGGCCGGGGGGGAACCGGATAAATGCGGCTGTTCTGGATGAAACCATCCGGATTGCCATTGTTAAATCAGCCTCCGAAGTGACGGTTGCCGGTGACGGACTTCTTGTCACGAATGAGGCGGGTGATCCGGTGGTGGTGTCTCTGCCTGTTACGGTGAGGGTTGGCAAGGATGGATTGCAGGTTGAAGGGAAGCCGTTCCGGCGGCTGTCGTTCTCTTCTTCCTCGGTGCTGTACGTGAACAATAAGCCCTACCGGGGACTGGCAGAGTTGTCCGTGGCCGACAACGGCATTCTGGTGATAAACCAGCTGCCGCTTGAGGAATATCTGGTCGGACTGATAAATTGCGAGATTTCTTCCGCGTGGCCGATTGAAGCGGTAAAGGCCCAGGCGATCATTGCCAGGACCTATGCGATATATAGAAAAATGGCGCGAACCGGTTTTCCGTATCACATGGAGTCGTCAGTCATTGACCAGGTGTACGAAGGATGTCTTATCGAAGACAGTCGTGCCCGCCGAGCGGTCCTTGAGACCGAAGGCGAGGTGCTGTCCTTCGGTGGTGCGGTCATTCAGGCGTTTTATCACTCCAGTTGCGGCGGTCGGACCGAAGCCTCCGAGAATGTCTGGGGCACTTCCTTGCCGTATCTGAAGGGTGTCGAATGCCAGTACTGTCTGACTTCTCCGGCGAGCACGGCGTGGGAGTGCAAGATCGCTCTCAAGGAGATCGAAGAGCGTCTGCGGACGGCCGGGTATACTGTGTCGGGCCTGTATGACGTCAAGCCGGGGCCGCTCAATTTCCGTGGCCGGCTGAAGCAGGTCATTCTGCTTGCCTCCAAGGGAAGTGTCACGATCAGCGGGGAACAGTTTCGTAAGGCGATCGGGTATGGTGTCATAAAGAGTACCCGTTTTACCGTGAAAAACGCAAAAAATGAAATCAGCTTCTCCGGAAGCGGCAATGGGCATGGCGTCGGGTTGTGCCAATGGGGCGCCAAGCAGCGGGCGCTTGACGGGTTCGGTTCAGGAGAGATACTCTCCTACTATTACCCCGGTACCGAGTTGAAAAAGCTCTCTGATATTCGTTGACTTTAAGGTAGGACGCCGGGATCGCATGCTCGTCAAGGATTTTACATTTGATCTGCCGGACGGTTTGATCGCCCGTCACCCGGCTGAAAAACGGGACGGCTCACGGTTAATGCTGCTTGACCGTACGTCGGGGGTAATTACGGAGGATCTGTTCAGTAACCTCCCGACCTGCCTGCGACCGGGCGATCTGCTGGTTATGAACGACACACGTGTCATTCCGGCCCGCCTGTTCGGCTGCAAATCAACCGGCGGCAAGGTGGAAATTTTTTTGGTGCGCCGCCTAGCCGGTGGTAAAGAACAATGGGAATGTCTGCTCAGGTCGTCGAAGAAATTTCGGGAGGGACAGAGCGTTCTGCTGGAGTCCGGCATGACTGCCGTGGTACTCTTTCGCATGGAAGCCGACAGCTGGCTGATTGAATTTTCCGGAAACGAGCCGTTTGCCGTCTGGCTGGAGCGTGAGGGGCACATTCCGTTGCCCCCCTATCTGCAACGGGGTGACTCTCCGGGAGATCGTGAACGTTACCAGACGGTTGTTGCGCGGGAACCGGGAGCGGTTGCCGCACCGACTGCCGGTCTTCACTTCACGCATGAACTGCTGGCCCGGTTGGCGGCAAACGGAATCGAAACGACCTTTGTAACGCTGCATACCGGGCTGGGAACGTTTCAGCCGGTGCGTGTCGAGCGCGTCGAGGAACATCGGATACACACGGAGCGCTATGTAATTTCTCCCGATGCTGCCGAGGCGGTCATCAGGACAAAAGCAGCGGGTGGCCGGGTTATAGCGGTCGGAACCACATCAGCCAGAACGTTGGAATATTCGGCGCAACAGACGGGGCACGTCGGCGCCGGTAGCGGTGAAGCGGATATTTTTATCTATCCCGGTTATCATTTTAACGTTATTGACGCTCTGATCACCAATTTTCACCTGCCGGAATCGACGCTTCTGATGCTCGTCTCCGCGCTTGCCGGGC
Source organism: uncultured Geobacteraceae bacterium (assembly GCA_903930585.1). GTDB lineage: Bacteria > Desulfobacterota > Desulfuromonadia > Geobacterales > Pseudopelobacteraceae > JACRCG01. The sequence continues at coordinate 21,313 of CAIYZD010000468.1, forward strand.
GCGAACGTGTGTTGAATGCCTATCGTGAAGCGGTATCACGGGGTTTCAGGTTTTACAGTTACGGCGATGCCATGTTTATCTCTTGAGGGGTTAAGTGTCGGAAACTTTTTCTGTTATTCATCGTGATATATCCTGCAAAGCACGGCTCGGCTCTCTGACAACTCCTCACGGCGTGATCGAGACACCGATCTTTATGCCGGTAGGCACCAATGCTACCGTCAAAGCGATGACACCGGAAGACCTCATTGCTGTCAGGGCGCAGATTATTCTTGCCAACACGTATCATCTCTATCTGAGGCCGGGGCATCGCCTGGTTGAACGGATGGGGGGGCTGCACCGCTTCATGAATTGGGATAAGCCGATTCTGACCGACAGCGGCGGGTTTCAGGTATTCAGTCTTGGAGAGTTGCGCAAAATAAGTGAGGAGGGGGTCAAATTCCAGTCGCACCTGGATGGCTCCTATCACATGTTGACGCCGGAGCTGGCGATTCATATTCAGGAATCGCTGGGCGCCGATGTCATCATGTGTTTTGATGAATGTCCTCCCGCAACTGCTGAGTACGAATATGTCAGCCGCTCGCTTGAATTGACGGCCCGGTGGGCCGGCCGGTGTAAAGATGCCCATACCCGTGCCGGACAGCAGTTGTTCGGGATTATCCAGGGGGGGATGCATTACGATTTACGGGCACGGAGCGTGAACGATATCTGCTCGATCGGGTTTGACGGCTACGCCCTGGGCGGTTTGTCGGTCGGCGAAGAAAAAGAGCAGATGTACGGAGTGATGGAGTGCTGTTCGACCCTGTTGCCGCAGGATGCTCCGCGCTATATAATGGGAATCGGGTCACCGGAAGATCTGGTGGAGGCGGTCTGGCACGGGTATGATATGTTCGATTGCGTCATGCCCACAAGAAATGCCCGTAATGGCATGCTTTTTACCAGTCAAGGGCGCGTCAACATCAAGGCGAAAATATATGAGGACGATGCGGGGCCTCTCGACCCCGACTGCAGTTGCAAGGTCTGTCAAAATTATTCTCGTGCCTACCTGCGGCACCTGTATCGGGCTGGTGAAATACTGTCGTCGCAGTTGAATACGTTCCATAATCTGCATTTTTATCTCGACCTGATGCGGAAAATCCGGGAAGCGATTACGCACAATGGCTTTGACGAATTCCGCAGACAGTTTAAAGCGACGATGCTACAAAAACAATTAACTGAAAAGGAGGCGTAACAACATGTTTGGATTGGCTTTTGCGATGGGAGGGGGGCCGGGAGGAGCTGCTGGTGGAGCAGCCGGAGGCGGTATGGCGGCATTTCAGCAGATCATTCCGCTGGTGTTCATGTTTGCAATTTTTTATTTTTTGCTGATTCGTCCGCAGCAGAAAAAAGCCAAAGAGCATAAAGCGTTGCTGGAGGCGATGAAAAAGGGTGACAATGTCATCACGGCCGGTGGTGTTCATGGGAAAGTTACCGCGGTTGATAACGAACTTGTGACACTTGAAGTGGCAAACAACGTCAATATTAAAATTACCAAGAGCTATATTGCAGCAATCAAGAAGGACTAGTTCAAAATCTGGAAGGGAGAACAAGCCTTATGCCGAAAGGAACTGGCTGGCGTATAAGCCTGATAGCTATTTTTGTTGTATTGTCGTTTCTGTACCTGACTCCAACCCTGGCGAGCAAGTTGCCGTCATGGTGGGGAAACCTTTTGCCGAAGGACAAGATTCATCTCGGACTTGACCTTCAGGGGGGAACGCACCTGGTAATGGAGGTCGATACCCAGAAGGCGATTGAAGGGTCACTCGATCTTGTTGCTACCGATCTCGAAGATACGCTGAACAGCAAAAATCTTCGTTTCAAGCACATTTCCAGAAATGGCTTCGATAAGGTTTCCCTGCTTCTGTATGAGAAGGAAACCGTCGAGGCCGTGAAGAAGTTGATCAAGGATAAATATCCGACCTACGAACTGAGCCCTTCTGCCGATGAAGGAGGCTTTATTGCCCTGTCGTTGCGGATGAACGAGAAGGATGTGCTGGACCGCAAGGATAAGGCTGTTCAGCAGGCACTTGAAACGATCCGGAACAGGATTGACCAGTTTGGTGTTTCGGAACCGACAATACAGCGTGAAGGGATCAACCATATCGTTGTCCAGTTGCCCGGTATCAAGGATCCGCAGCGGGCCATCGACCTTATCGGACGTACCGCCCGGCTGGATTTCAAGATGGTGCGTGAGGATATCGCGCCAACTTCCGGCACCATTCCTGATGACGCCGAACTGCTCAAGGAAAAGCACGTTGATTCTGTAACCGGAGCCGTCACGGAAATTCCGATCGTCGTGCAGAAAAAATCGATGATTACCGGTGATCTGCTGACTGATGCACAGGTCAGGATCGATTCCCAGTTCAACCAGCCCTATGTTGCGATTGAGTTTAACTCGTTGGGCGCCAAGTTGTTTGATCAGGTCACGGCGGCAAATGTCGGTAAACGTTTTGCTATCGTGCTTGATAATAATATTCACTCGGCGCCGGTCATTCGTGAGCGGATTTCCGGGGGGAGCGCCCAGATATCGGGTAATTTTACCGAGAAAATCGCTGCGGATCTTGCGATCGTCCTTCGTGCCGGAGCGTTGCCGGCGCCGGTCAATATCATTCAGAACGTGACCGTAGGACCTTCACTGGGACAGGACTCCATCAACAAGGGCTTATATGCCGGCCTGATCGGGGTGCTGCTGGTAGTCGTCTTCATGGCAGTTTATTACAAACTGTCAGGAATGATCGCCAATATGGGGATGATTCTGAATGTCGTGTATCTGATGGGCTCACTGGCTGCGTTAGGGGCTACCCTGACACTACCCGGTATTGCTGCTATCGTATTGCTGGTCGGTATGTCGGTAGACTCGAACGTAATTATCTTCGAGCGTATCCGTGAAGAGCTCAAGTTGGGTAAATCTCCAAAAGCGGCTCTGGATGCCGGCTATGACAAAGCTTTTCTGACAATCATGGACTCCCATATCACCACCCTGATTACGGCAGCGGTTCTGTTTCAGTTCGGCACCGGTCCGGTGAAAGGTTTTGCCGTCTCCTTAAGCCTGGGGGTTATCATCAATCTGTTTACCTCGCTGATCGGAACCAAGGTGACCTTTGACCTGTTTCTGCACAGGGGCAAAGTTAAAAAAATGAGTATATAGGGGGTAACACCGTTCATGGAACTTCTTGGAAAAACAAGAATAGATTTTATTGGTAAACGTAACATTTCGTTCGTTATATCGGCAATTATTTCAATTGTCGGTCTTCTCGGAGTCATTCAGGTCGGGCGTGGCGCCGCTAATATGGGGATAGACTTCTCCGGCGGCACCGCCATGCAACTGAAATTCAGCAAGGCGATTTCAATTGCCGATGCCAGAGCGGCACTTCACAAGAACGGGATTGCCAAGGCCGACCTTCAGGAAATCAAAGACGGCAATAAACTGCTGGTAAAAATGGCCGGCGCTGCTGTCGGAAAACCATCGGAAATGGTGCAGACCGCATTCAAAAAAGAATTTGCGGACAATACCTTCACGGTGGAAAGTTCAACTGAAATTGGGCCTTCCATCGGTGATAAGCTGCGCAAAGACACCGTGGTTGCCGCATTTCTTTCGCTGTTGGGAATCATATTGTATATCGCCTGGCGTTTCGACTCCAAATTCGGAGTGGGCGCGATCTGTGCGACCCTGCACGACTGTCTTGCCATGTTTGCGGTTTTTTTTCTGATGAACAAGGAAATTAATCTGTTGTTCATCACGGCGGTACTGACAATTGCCGGTTATTCGCTCACGGATACGGTCGTCGTTTTTGACCGTATTCGCGAAAACCTGCATAAAAACCTGAAAGGTGCGATGCACACCATTTTCAACGACAGCATCAACGAAGTGCTTTCACGTACGATTGTAACGTCGCTGACCGTTTTTCTTGCGGCTGCATCGCTCTTCTTTTTCGGGGGCGAAGTGATCCACGATTTTTCATTTGCTCTTCTGATCGGCGTACTTGTCGGCACCTATTCATCCGTATTTGTAGCCAGTCCGATCGTGGTAATTCTTGAAAATCGTGCTTTGGCACAGAAAACAAAAACCGCGTAAACCGTGTATGCCATTCATACGGATTAAACGGAGAGGTGACCAGTGAACAAAGATTCAATTCTTATAGCAGTTGTTGCCCTGGTGGTTGGATTACTGGGGGGATATCTGGTCTTCAGTATCAGTAATGCCGGCAAGGCCCAACAGACCAATGCCGCTATTCCGGTCGGTTCCGGATCTTCGGCCGACTATACGCAACGTATTGACCAGGCCGAGAAGATTGTTGCGCAGGATCCGAAAAATCTGAATGCCTGGATTTCTCTCGGTAATGACTATTTTGACACGGAGCAGTCCCAGAAAGCGATCAATGCTTACAGTAAAGCACTGGAGATTGAGCCTAATAACCCGAATGTTCTGACCGACCAGGGTGTTATGTTCAGAAAGATCGGCTGGTATGACAAGGCGTTGGCCAATTTTGAAAAAACGTTGAAAATTGACCCGAATCATCTGCAAAGTCTTTTCAATGCCGGGATTGTCTATGCGGTTGATATGAAACAACCGGACAAGGCTGTTCCGTATTGGAACAAGTATCTTAAATTGGATTCAAACAGTCCGACCGCAAATCAGATCCGGGGTTTTATGGAACAGCCGGGTAAGGCTGCGGCGCCGGCAAAAAAATAAGCGAGTTCTGATACCGTACTACACGAATCCCCCGCCTGCCGGGGGATTTTTTTTCAGGAATACCGAGCTCTGGTACATACGAAATGCAAAAAAAATGGATTGTCAAAGATGTCACTGTTTTCAAGGCCGGGGAACTCTTTCGTTCTCTCGGGGTAAGCCCCTTAATCGCACGAATTCTGGCAGGCAGAGGGATTGACTCCGTTGCAGACGGCTTGCAGTTTCTTACGCCGGCTCTTTCGGCCATGCCCGACCCGTTCCTGCTGAAAGGCATGCCGGCTGCCGTGGAACGGGTGCTGCTGGCGCGGGCAGGCGGTGAACCGGTCTGTATCTATGGGGATTATGATGTTGACGGTATTAGCGGTACGGCGCTGCTGGTTTCTTTTCTGCGGCGGGTTGGAGTTACCTGCAGCTACTTTATTCCCAACCGTTTTGATGACGGGTACGGACTGAACGATGATGCTCTGCAACGCATTATTGCGTCCGGTGCCATGCTGATAATCTCCGTTGACTGCGGTATCACGTCGCTTCGGGAAGCCGAGTTCTGCCGCCGGGCCGGTGTCGATCTGATAATTCTGGATCATCATATGCCGGGAGCGACCATTCCGGACGCGGTTGCTGTGGTTAACCCTCTTCAGGCGGGGTGCAGCTATCCATTCAAACAGTTGGCCGGTGTCGGCGTCGCTTTTAACATGCTTGTTGCGCTGCGTAGTCGCATGAGGCTGGCAGGTGTATTCGGGCCCGGTGAAGAACCGGATCTTCGGGAGTGGCTCGACCTGGTGGCGCTCGGAACGATTGCCGATGTGGTGCCGCTAGTCGGTCAAAACCGCATCTATGCATTTTACGGTTTGCAAAAACTCGAAAAGACGGTAAAGCCGGGTATTGTCGCGCTTAAAAAGGTCGCCGGAATCGCGGATACCGTCACCTGCAGCCAGGTCGGATTCCGGCTGGCGCCGCGCCTTAATGCCGCAGGGCGGATGGAAAGCGCGGTGCCGGGTGTTGAGCTGCTGCTTGGCTCGAACGCCGGCGAGTGCGCTGTAATCGCCGAAGAACTGGATGCGGCAAACGCCGAGCGCCAGGTGGTTGAACGGAGTATTCTGGAACAGGCTGCGGCGCTGGTTGACAATAACGGCGTCTATCCCGCCTGCAAGAGCATTGTGCTCGCTTCCCGAGACTGGCATCAGGGAGTTATCGGAATAGTTGCTTCGCGGCTGGTTGAGCGGTATCATCGTCCCACGATCCTGATTGCCATCGACGAACAGGGGTACGCCAAGGGTTCCGGGCGCAGCATCCCCGGTTTTCATCTGCTGGAGGCGCTTACGGCCTGTTCCGGGTATCTTGACCGGTTCGGCGGGCACCGGTATGCTGCCGGAGTCGGCCTGGACGCGGGAAAAATCGACAGCTTTGCCGCAGCGTTTGAAGCTGCCGCAGGGAGGATTCTGGGTGATGCGGAGCTGGCGCCGCTGCTTGATATTGATGCCGAAGTTGTCGCGGCCGACGTGGATCTTGCCCTGGTGGATGAGTTGCGCCGTCTGGAACCGTTCGGAGCCGGAAACCCGGAGCCGACGCTGATGCTGCGCGGCGTCGCGGTAGTGGAGCGCAGAACTGTCGGAGATGGCCATCTCAAATTGCGGCTGTCGGCAGGGGGGGCGGTTTTTAATGCCATTGCATTCCGGCAGGCGGAGTGTGAGACGGATGGGGTGCTGGATATCGCATTTTTTCCGGAATGCAACCGATGGAACAACACGACGACGCTCCAATTACGGATTAAGGCGATCCGAAAGGCTGAAGCATAATGCAACGGAATGATCGATTTGATAGCGCAGACCGGATCATTAAAATTGGATTCTGGGTCAACGCCCTGTTGATGGTTATGAAACTGTCAGCGGGGTACTGGGGGCATTCGGAAGCTGTTTTTGCCGATGGTATCGAGAGCGCCTGCGATTTTATCGCGATTTTTGCAACCATGATGGCGCTCAAGCTGGGACGCCAGCCGTTTGATGCCAACCACCCCTACGGTCACGGGCGTGCCGAAAGCCTGGCGGCGCTTCTGGTTTCACTGGTGATTTCTGCTACCGGCGGCTGGATACTGTATGAATCGATTGTTACCATCATTGCGGGGAAGTTTTATTCACCCGGCTGGGTCGCGGTCGTTGCGGCAGCCGTAACTATTTTCGTCAAAGAGTGGCTCTACCGGTTCTCGACACGGACGGGTAAAAAGCTGGAAAGCCCGGCGTTGCTGGCGATTGCTAAAGACCATCACAAGGATGCCGTCACCTCGGTCTCGACACTGATCGGCGTCATTGGCGCCTGTTTCGGGTGGGGGATCATGGATCCGCTGGCAGCCGGCCTGACGTCATTCTTTATCCTTCATATCGGTTACCAGACATTTCGAGACGCGGCTCACGATCTGATGGATGGGACCGTTCCGGCCGATTTTATCGAAGCACTGCAAGCGGTCGCGGAAAATGTCGAACAGGTCGAACATGTGCATGAAATCCGTGCACGCCGTTCCGGACAGTACATGATTGTCGATCTGAAGCTTGAAATGGATCCGAACATGACGGTCAAGCAATCTCATGCTGTGGCGACCCAGGTAAAAAAGCGTATCTTCGACCGTTATCCGGGCGTCGGTGATGTGATGATTCATATCAATCCGCACGACGAAGAGCATGAGGATCTGATCAGGCTCTGAGGCCACCCACTTCACTCATTTTCAAGGGACTCTATGTCTGACAAAATCAGCTTCATAGCACGCTTCATTCTGTTTGCCGGCGTCCATTCGCTGTTTGCCGCCGTATGGGTAAAAAAAGCGCTTCACGGCTCTGACCGTCCGGGCTACCGGTTATGCTACAACTGCGCGTCATTGGTCTTGCTCGGATGGGTCATGTCGGCCTACGGGCATTCGGACGTGCTGTATGTGGCGCCCGGTGTAACGAGCCTGATCATGTACGCATTGCAGCTTGGTATTATCGGGATACTGGCAAGTTGTCTCCGGCAGACCGGAATAGGCGAATTCCTCGGGTTCACCAGGCGCACATCGACCTCATTCACCAGCACCGGGTGGTACTCGATGGTACGTCACCCGCTCTATTTCTTCTCTATCCTGTTTATGGTTATGAACCCCGTGGTAACGGCGCAATGGCTGATACTGACCATTATGGGCACGGTTTATTTTATTATCGGCGCTCTGATAGAGGAAAAACGGTTTACGGCAGAGTATGGCGACGCGTACCGCCGCTACCAGCAGAATGTCCCTTTCATTATTCCCACTCTTTCCCGCCGCGTCCCGCGGAATACACAGTACCCAGGATGAAATTATTGGAAATGCCCTGCACCTGCCGGCAGACGCAGGGAGGCGTTTGCAGGTTCTGCAAACAAGATTGCTCTCGGCAGGTAAGCACGGAACAGATGACAGAGTTCGTTGAGATCGTCTCGTAGTTTCTATATTGCTTAAACAGGGCAGCATGGTATATTCACTGCGGGGACGCTTTATACAGGGGTATGCCGAATGACACGTGAAGAAAAGGTCACATACTGGATTATTGCAGCAGACCACGACTGGACAGTTGGTGGCATCTCTTTGATAAACAGGATTATTCATATGCGCTGTTCCTGGGGCACCTGACTATTGAGAAAACCTTGAAGGCGATAATAGTCAGCAAGTTTGATGTGGTTCCCCCCTTCACCCACAGACTGACGTATCTGGCTGAAAAGGCGGATTTGTCACTTTCCTCGGAACAGTTGGAGTTGTTGGAAATTGTCACCGACTTCAATCAAATATATTGCCATCCCAAAAGGCTGAGATATAATAGTTCAACCCACCAATGTGCAGAAATGGAGTTTAAATGACGACAATTTTGCACAGACTGAAAAACTCCTCTGGACAGACTTTTCTGTCGAGAATAATGTGCATCTGACCAGATAAATTCCGGCGTCGGCTTTTCCGTGCGCCGGTTTTTGTTTCAACAGGGAGATGTGTTATGTCAATCCGAAAAATGAAGCCGGCCTTGAAGCACGATAACTCCAGTTGCAATAACTCCGGGACAAGCGAAATAGAACCCGAAGTCGATGAGGTTTCGCAATCTTATTCACGGCAGGAAACCGGCCATAATTTCCCTATTGTCGGCATTGGCGCATCTGCCGGAGGGTTGACTGCCTTTGAAGCATTTTTTTCCGGAATGCCGTCCGACAAAGACCCGAATATGGCTTTTGTACTTGTGCAGCATCTGGCTCCCGATCATCACAGTATTCTTGTTGATCTGGTAAGACGCTATACCCGCATGCAGGTCTTTGAGGTCGAAGATGGCATTGAGGTGCAGGCCAACTGTGTGTATGTCGTTCCCCCCAATCACGATATGGCCTTATTAAACAGCAGGCTCCATCTGTTGGAACCGACCGCTCCGCGAGGTCGGCGACTGCCGATTGACTTCTTTTTTCGCTCTCTCGCCCAGGATCAAAATGATCGGGCGATCTGCATCGTCCTTTCCGGGACCGCCAGTGATGGCACGCTGGGGGTGCGGGCGGTCAAAGGCGCCGGGGGGTTGGTTATGGCCCAGACGCCGGAAACTACCGAGTATGATGGAATGCCGCGCAGCGCCATTTCCACCGGTCTGGTGGACTTTGTCCTGCCTCCGGCGGAGATGCCTGCCCAACTTATCGCGTATGTATCCCGCGTTTTCGATATAACCGCCAAGGATTCTGCAATTGAGAATTCGCTGAAGAAAATATTTATTATTCTACGCGCCCAGACCGGACACGACTTTTCCCTGTACAAGCCGAGTACCATTTACCGTCGCATTAAACGGCGTATGGCTGTCCAGCAGATTGAAACAATGGAAGGATACATTACCTACCTCCAGCACCATCCGGACGAGGTGGAATCTCTTTTTCAAGACTTTTTGATCGGTGTGACCAGTTTTTTCCGTGATCCCGAGTCGTTCCAGACGCTCGAACAAGAAATAATTCCCCGGATATATGGTGGCAAACATACCGTCGATGTAATACGCGTCTGGTCGCCGGGGTGCTCCACCGGCGAGGAGGCGTATTCCATTGCGATCCTTCTGCAGGAGTGCATGGAAGCACTGAGAAAAAGTTTCACCATCCAGATATTCGCCACCGACATTGATAGTCAGGCGATTGCCACGGCCCGGGCCGGAATCTATCCGGCCAGCATCGCCGTTGACATAACTCCGGAGAGGCTGGCACGTTTTTTTGTTGCCGAATCCGGGGGGAACGCTTACCGCGTCCACAAAGGCATCCGGGAGATGATGGTTTTTTCTGAACACAACGTGATTCAAAACCCCCCCTTCTCAAAACTTGACCTCATCAGTTGCCGAAATCTTCTGATCTATATGGGGGGTGACCTGCAAAAACACCTTATTCCGATGTTTCATAACGCTTTAAATCCCGGCGGTATTCTCTTTCTGGGTACTTCGGAATCAGCAAGTAATTTCGGTAATCTGTTTTCCGTGCTGGACAGTAAAGCGAAGCTGTATCAGCGCAAAGAATTCAATCATGTCTCCCGACGCACCGCCACAGCCCGTTTTACCCCTCCAATGTCGGCGGTGGATGCAACGCTTCGGCAAGGTGCTGTCAAAACAGAATTTCCGGTGAAACTGCCGTTACGTGATCTGACCGAGCAGGCACTTTTGCAGCAGATCGCTCCCGCCGGTGCTCTTATTGACAGTCGCGGCGATATTCTCTATCTCCATGGCCGGACCGGGATGTACCTGGAACCTGCTTCGGGCGAGTCAGGTGTCAACAACATCCTGAAAATGGCCCGCGAAGGCTTACGACGTAAACTGTCAGTTGCCCTGCAAAAGTGTGCTGCAGGTAAAGAGGTCGTGCGCTGCCCGAATCTGCGAGTTAAAACCAACGGTCACTACACCATGGTTAACCTGAGCATTCGCCCGGTAGCAGCCCCTGCGATAAGACAGGATGTGCCTCTGTATATTGTCGTTCTTGAAGAAGCCCCACCATCAGAACATGTGAGCAGCGATTCCATATTGGATACTGACGCACGTATTCTGGCGCTCGAACAGGAATTGCAGAGCAATGAAGACTATATCCGGGACAGCAGTCTGGCTATGGAGAATTACAGCGAAGAGCTTAAATCCGCTAATGAAGAGTTAATGTCGGTGAATGAGGAGTTGCAATCCGCCAACGAGGAGCTGGAGACATCTCAGGAGGAGCTGCAATCCGCCAATGAAGAACTGATAACGCTTAATACCGAACTTCAGGCCAAGGTAGCAGAAATTCTGCGGACCCATAACGATATGAACAACCTGCTGTCCGGCACCGGCATTGCTACCATTTTTCTGGACCATCAGCTGCGTATCCTTCGTTTTACTCCCACCGCTACTCAGATCACGAACCTGATCCTGAGCGATGTGGGAAGGCCCATTCGGCAGATAGTGTCTAATCTGGTCGATTATGACAGCCTGATATCCGACATACAGTCGGTGCTGGATACGCTGAAACATAAAGAGGTTGAGGTGCAGACAACGGAAGGGACATGGTACATGATGCGCATTCAGCCATATGTCACGATTGACAATGTGATCGACGGCGCTGTGATCAACTTTGTAGACATCTCTGAAAACAAAAAACTGCGGGATCGTTTGCAGAAAGCCAATGCAGAAACGCGCATGGCGATGGTCGTGCGTGACGCTTACGATGCCATCACTTTGCAGGATCTGAACGGCGCCATCCTGGCCTGGAACCCGGGAGCCGAGAGGATGTACGGTTGGAGTGAAGCAGAGGCGCTTACGATGAATATCCGCGACCGGATTCCGGAACGGGTGCAACATGATGAGCTGGTTGTAATACAAAGACTCAGTCAGGCTGAAAATCTGGAACCATATAGTACCGAACGCCTTACCAAAAGTGGTGCTGTCGTGGAAGTGTGGCTTACCGCCACCGCTCTGATGAATGAGGCCGGGGTGATGTACGCGATTGTGACAACGGAACGGGCGAGAGAATCAACAGTTTTGCGGAATGCCGGGGGGCCACAATGACTGACAGGGTTGGGCAGCCAAGACGGACCGATGAACTACGACGACGTGCTGAAGAGTTGGCACGGGAAAATGAAGCGGGATTGCCGGACGAAACCCTGCAGACGCTCTACGAACTTCGGGTGCATCAGATCGAACTGGAGATGCAGAGCGAGGAACTGCGCCGCATGCAGCATGATCTGGAGGCTTCGCAACGACGCTACTTTGCCCTGTACGACCAAGCGCCGGTCGGGTATCTGACCATTGACGAACGCGGGGTGATTCAAGAGGCAAATATCACCGCTGCAACTATGCTTGATACCGCACAAAATGATCTGCTCAAGAAACCGATTACTCAGATCATCTTCCGTGAAGATCAAACCGTCTATTATCTGTACCAGAAAAAAGTCATTGGTACGGATAAAGCTGAAGAGTGCGAATTGCGCCTGGTGCGAGCCGACGGTTCTCCATTTTGGGCGCGTCTGCTGACCTTTCATGAACCTAATGGCGAATTCTGGATTGTGTGGACCGACATTACGGAACGCAAGCGAACGGAAGAAGCGTTACAAAAAAGTGAAGCGCGTTTCCGGGCCATCTTTGAACGCTCCACTGTCGGTAAGGCGCTAACGGGATCTGATGAGAAGCTTCTCCATGTCAACCAGGCGTTTGCGGATATGCTGGGCTATACGGTCGACGAAATTCAGCAGCTTTACTTTGGGCAAATCACCCATCCGGACGACATGGCGGCAAGTAAGGAATGCATTCGCATCCTCATGGCGGGCGAGCAGGCCTCGCATCGATTTGAAAAGCGGTACATCCATAAGAGCGGTACTGCCGTCTGGGCTGATGTCAGCGCCACTATGCTGTGCGATGAGCAAGGAACGTCACAAAATGTAATTATCAGCATAGTGGACATAACTGCGCGCAAGCGGGCTGAAGAAGAAAGGCTGCTGCTTGAGAGACAACTCCAGCAAGCACAGAAAATGGAGGCAATTGGACAATTGGCCGGAGGAGTCGCCCATGACTTTAATAACAAACTGATGGTAATTATGGGAAATGTAACACTTGCCCAGATGAATATTGATGACCATGACAGGGTGATAAAACATCTGGAAGAGATAAATAGGGCTGCAGAACTTTCCCGTGACATTGCGTCCCGGTTGCTCACGTTCTCACGACGGCAGGTAATCTGTCCACAGATTCTGAAAGCAAATCATGTTATAGCAGAATCACTTAAATCGCTCACCAGGCTCATCGGCGAACATATTGCCATTACGTTTATTCCCGACGATACTCTCTGGAATATCCAGATTGATCCCGTTCAGCTTGATCAGGTCGTTATGAATCTGGCGGTTAACGCCCGGGATGCGATGCCGGATGGAGGTACGTTTGCCATCAAATCAAAAAATGTCACTATGGACAGTGTTAGCTGCGTTTCCAACATTGCCTGCGTTCCTGGTGAATATGTCTGTATATCGTTCAATGACAGTGGTACCGGCATGAGTCAAGAGACACTAACACGTATATTTGAACCTTTTTTTACCACAAAGGTCGTTGGAAAGGGGACAGGTCTTGGCCTTGCAACGATCTACGGTATAATTAACCAGAATAAGGGATTTATTGATGTCGTTTCTACCCTTGGTAGTGGAACTACTTTCAATATCTACCTCCCGCGGTATGATTCACCTGTTACGGAGTCCATTAAGGTGAATGACACGTTCTCTTTATTCAGTGGTTCGATATTGCTGATTGAAGACGAGGACGCGCTGAGACGGGTTACAGCGCAGTTCCTGAAAGCAATCGGTTTTAGCGTGTATGAGGCCGCAACTCCTTGTAATGCCCTGGAATTGGCCCACGATCACTCGATCCAATTTGATGTGGTGCTGACAGATTTTATCATGCCGGAAATGAACGGGAATGTTTTAGTGGAACGGATACGGGAAATCAGGCCGGACATAAAGTACCTTTTTGTATCCGGCTACTCAGCTGACCATGCTGCACTGGCCGGAGGGACAATTTCCGGCGGTACTTTTATTCAAAAACCGTATGACCTTAAAAAACTGAGTGAACAGTTGAAACGGGTAATCAACTCTAAGTAAGGAGCTGTAACTACGCATGTTTTAAGAGCGAAACGCTACATTTCCGAATAATGAAAATGCAGTGAAGTTACTATTCGAGCTCTGTCATATGGTTTTAATATATAGTCATCACAGAGATTTTCGAGCACTAATTCAGATTTCACCCAAGGACAGGTGTTCGAAGTTACCACAAATACCTTCGTATGCCCGTCCCCAAACGACAGGTTGTCTGCTTCAATTTTTTTGATTTCACGAACTAATGCCAACCCATTCATTACGGGCATCATAAGATCAACACAGACGAGACTGTAAGGCTTTCCACTACTCAATGCCTGCTCAAATAGTCGCAGTCCTGCTTCGCCATTTACCGCTGAATCAGTTGGAGCATACACGGATAATATATCGGTGAGCATTGTTCTGCTCATTTCTTCATCTTCAACTACCAGAAATCTTTTCATGCGAGATCCCTCAAAATAAAAAAACCCTTCTCTCGAAAGATAGAAGGGTCAATGAATAACCCTCTTTTTGGCAACCCGACTATCCCTGTTCAAATGGACTCGTAGCTTTGCGTCCTCAGGTTACCCTGAGTTTGCCTTGTTTGCGGAGAGGAACTATTTGTACGTCTTATATGTCATGCACTAGTATCGAAACTAATGTGTGCGAAATAATAGCTAAGAAACCTTAACGGAATATTAAGAGAGAAAAAATACTATTGGGGTACGAGCGGGGCAAGTTATATACGTTATGGGCGTCATCTGGTTTTTCACTCTCCCCTTTTAGCCGGCAGCGTTCACCTGCTCATGCTCGCCGGCGATTATATTTTCTATATCGGAGGCCTTTACAAACAAGTCCGTGAACGGCAGATATCTGAAACCACCTTTGCGAGAATTCTCTATGATACTGGTGCTGGCAGTGATTTTCTCTTTGATGTCTTTCATGGAAACCCCAATGGTGATCTGCGTTTTTTCGTACATTATATCCTTTACATTGATCTTGGGATTCCTGTTTGGATATTCCTTGTTCCGGATAGCCACTATCCGGTTGGATAACGCCGCAATCTCCTCCTTTAGCTCCCTTTTCCTCATGAGCGATACAGAACAGTCATATTGCAACTGGGCTTCTTCTAACTCAGCCATAATGCCTTTGATTTCATGTAAATCAAAATAACTGCTACCAGCGTTAAGAACAGTGGGAATTGATGACGATTTGGAACCGATGATTTTACTCTCGATGCCACCCAGCGCCACGCAGACGCCACCCATTATCGCCCCCTTTTCAACGACAACCTTCCCGAGGGATTTAATAGTACAGTTGTGGATTTCGACTGACACAATGACATCTCCGGCACACTCAATCGTAACATCATGCAGGTAGTTGGCGTAGATATTGCCGCCGGCGAATATACGGCCTTTGTCACGACCATCTATACCGCAGAAGGTAACATTGCCCTCGGTGTTGATATTACAGGCTCCAATGTTGCCTGCAACTTTTACCCCCTTGGTGGCCTTGACATCAAAGTGGTCCCGGATTTCGCCCCGGATATCAACCACTCCCTTGAAGTCAATTATGCCGACCCTGAAATTCACGTTTCCATGTACTATATATTCGTCTTCCACAGAGACTTCGAATGGTGTCTGCACAAATCGACCTGTAATTGAGGCTATCAGCCGACCTCCATCCTCCTGGCGGATGTTTTTTCCGATCTTTACCCTCATCGGTTTGCCGGGAACGGGGGGGACCATCCTGCCCAAAATGTTCCTGCCAGGCGTGCCTTCTTCGGCTGGAAAAACGGTACCGATCTCGTCGTCTTTGTTGACGTTGATGAACGTCTGTACTCGGTACATGTTCACAGTTCCATCGTCGTTCTTTACGTCTGTATCGTCAGCCCTGGCTTTTATCTCCACTCGCTCGTCACCACCGTGGACAGGTGGAGTTCCGGACGCCACCAGCACATCTATCTGCTGTATTCCGGCTGCAGCGCGAGTAACGAATCTTTCCAAAGCGGTAAGGTCGAGCCCCTCGTTGACATTGTACTGCTGAAGGTATATTTCAAACTCCTCGCGTGTCATCATTGCCCCCTTATCAGTCGGGATATAGCTGCAATGACACTGCATTTGATCCGGGGAAATGCGGATGTAGAGGTTGTAACCAACCAGTTTTATTGTATTGTTGTAAATATCAGTCATTTTGTTTCTTTTCTCATAATAAAAAACCCCTCTCTCGAAAGACAGAAGGGTCAATGAATAACCCTCTTTTTGGCAGCCCGACTATCCATATTCTAAAAGGACTCGTAGCTTTGCGTCCCCAAGTTACCCTGAGTTTGCCCTGTTTGCAGAGAGGAACTGTTTGTACGTTTTACATGTTATGCAATTATAGTAATTCCGTATGCGTCTATATAACCTGATTATAAACCGTTGGAATAGTCGGATAACCGCTGATTTTTTTGTAAGAATTTTTCTTACA
>CAIYZD010000469.1 GCA_903930585.1 uncultured Geobacteraceae bacterium
ATGCAACTGCCGCTTTTGGTTCTTTCGATACCATTGCGTAAATGGGGTTTAGTACTATATGAACGCTCCACTGAAAAATCGTTACCCCGGCCTTATCGAGCTAATACCGGTAATATACAACGTCACCTCGCCAGTCGGTTTTCTGACGATTACTTCATCATCAACTTTCTTATGCAGCAGTGCCTGACCGACCGGGGAATCGAGACTGATCCTGCCGATACTGACGTCGATCTCATCAGGGCCGACCAATTGATAACAACGCTCCTCCCCCCCCTCTTCCTCGTAGGTGACCCAACAGCCAAAGGTAACCTGCCCGGGATGCGCCGGAACGGTTGCCACCTTCAGCACTTTCAGACGTGAGCCAAGATGTTTCAACTTTCGATCGATTTCACGCAGCCGTTTCTTGCCGTAAATGTATTCCGCGTTCTCCGAGCGATCCCCCTCCGCCGCGGCATCTGATACCCCGCGCACAACCTTGGGACGCTCCACCTTCCAGAGGTAGTCATACTCTTCACACAGTTTTTTTAATCCTTCGGCAGAAATCAGATTCGTCATTCAGAGACTCCGGTATGTGAGACAAAAACAGCCCGCAGATGCGGGCTGTCTGATAATGATGGAATATGCGGGAAACTACTTTGCGACGTCAAGCAGCTCGACATCAAACAGCAACGTGGCATTCGGAGGAATAACGCCACCCGCGCCCCGTGAGCCATAACCAAGCTTGGCCGGGATAATCAGTTTGCGTTTGCCGCCGACTTTCATCGTCATGACACCCTCGTCCCACCCCGGAATAACCTGACCGACGCCGATAACAAAGGAAAACGGTTCTTTGCGGTCAACGGAACTGTCGAATTTCGTGCCGTTTTCCAGAGTACCGGTGTAATGCACCTTGACCGTTTTTCCGGCAACCGGAGAAGCGCCTTTTCCCACGACGGCATCAACGTATTGGAGGCCGGAAGGTGTGGTTACCGTTTTTCCGGCTCCTTTCTTTGCCTCTTGTGCGGCAAAAGCCGGGACAGCAAGTAACGCTGCCATAAAAACCGCTACAACAATTCTGGTGATACAGTTCATTCGAATAAACCTCCTGATCGATCTTATACTTGCTTCCGGTGAGAATAGATGGTTTATCTCCCGCTGGCAACAGAGTTTTTCCGGGAACATACCGCGGATGTCCCGGTTATGTTCCAACCCATTCAAAGCGGGGTACTTCTTTTCCTTCAACAACCACACTCTCCATGAACATGCCACTCGGCCTGACCCACAGGGAGTAATCGCCGTACAACATGCGATAAACGACCAGTTCTTCTTCCGTCTCGCTGTGGCGGGCGATGCCGATTACTTCATAAAAATTACCCTTGTAGTGCCGGTAGCGGCCGGGAAGAATCTTTGTCATGGTCATAAGCTCCGACCCCTTACCTGAATCCGCAACGTTAGTAAACAATAAACGCTCCATCGGTAGAGCCGAAGGAGCGTCTATTACGTTTATCAGCTGCGCAGATCAGACCTGGACGACTTCCTTGACGCCCGGTATCTTTTCCTTCATGGCACGCTCAATCCCCATCTTGAGAGTCATGGTGGACATCGGGCAACTGCCGCAGGCGCCTTTCAGCCGCACCTTTACGATACCATCTTCCGTCACTTCAACCAGCTCCACATCGCCGCCATCGGCCTGCAGACCGGGACGCACCATCTCAAGAACCTTCAGTACCTCTTCTTTCATTTGCCCATTCTCCTTTGTATGTGGTGTTGCTCAATAAACATGCAGTTACTGTTTCGGCAACCCCGGTTCGGTCAGGTGCTCCGGTTGCATGATCTTGTCCAGATCTTCCGGAGCCATTAATTCCTGTTCCGACACGATTTCCCGAATGCTTCTGCCGCTGTGTACCGATTCCTTGGCAATGTCCGCCGCTGCATTGTATCCGATATACGGAGCCAGCACCGTCACCAGCCCCAGCGAATCGTCCAGATAGCGACGACAGCGAGCCTCATTGGCCTCTATTCCCCTTATACAGGATTCGGTGAATTTCTGCACGCAATTCTTGAGTATTTCCATTGAAAATGCCAGGTTCCAGGATATGAGCGGCATCATGACATTCAGCTCCAGCTGCCCTGCCTGGGATGCCAGCATGACCGCCTGATCGCACCCCATTACCTGGAAACAGACCATATTGGTCATCTCGGCCATGGAGGGATTGATTTTACCCGGCATGATGGATGAGCCGGGCTGAATGGCGGGAAGACGGATCTCGTCCAGGCCGGTGCGGGGACCGGACGCCAGCAAGCGCAGGTCGTTGGCGATCCTCCCGAGGTTGACAGCGGTGCGGCGCAGCGCCGACGACAGAGCCAGAAAAGGGTCCATGTTCTGCATCGCCTCAAACAGATCCGGACTGGCAGTCAGCGGGAAACCGGTTGCAATCGTTAATTCTTCGATCATGGCCGTAATATAAGCCGGTTCCGCGTTCAGGCCGGTTCCCACGGCAGTGCCGCCGATCCCGAGTTCCAGCAGATTCGGGATACACGCCTCAAGCCCCTCGCGGTTTTTTCGGATGGCCGCAGCATATGCGCCAAACTCCTGCCCCATCCGGATCGGCACGGCATCCTGCAAGTGGGTACGACCCGACTTGAGGATATGGTCAAATTCCTTCGCTTTGGCGGCCAGAGCCAGTTCCAGCCCGTCCAGCGCTTCCAGCAGTGGGTCGAGCATCTCCAGCGAAGCAAGCCGGATTGCGGTCGGAATGACATCGTTCGTGGACTGGGCCATGTTGACGTGGTCGTTGGGGTGAAGAAAGGCAAAATCGCCCCGCTGATGCCCCATCAGTTCCAGCGCCCGATTTGCCAGCACCTCGTTGGCATTCATATTGTGCGATGTCCCGGCGCCAGCCTGAAAAGGATCAACCACGAACTGATCGGCCAGACCGCCGGCCAGCAGTTCGTCGGCAGCGGCTACAATGGCGCCGCCGATCTCCATATCCAGCCTGCCTGTTCCCATATTGGCGCGAGCCGCGCACTTCTTGATGACCACCGTGGCCCAGACAAAGGAGCGGTGCGGTTTCAAACCGGAAATCGGAAAATTATGCACGGCCCGTGCGGTCTGCGCCCCGTAGTACGCTTCAACCGGAACCGTCATTTCTCCCATGGAATCTTTTTCAATACGTGTGTCCATGTATCACCTTGAACCAACGTGCAGATACGACTTAAACGAGTAACTCGTACAGCAGGCTAAAACTCGAAATTCGGGCGGATAACGGCAACAACACTCTGTGGGTTAGCGTCCCGCAATGCCCCGCTGTAGAGTGCGGAATTTTCCCAGATAATACCAACATCAAGCTTCATGGCAACATGCCATCCGGGTATCGGCACTTTTTTGCCGACCGTGTACTCCTGACGAAGCGGCCTGCCATCCTTGACGGAAAAATCCCAGCGAAAATCAATCGAACTATTGTCAAGAACGCTGAGAAACGCCGCACCGAAATCAAGATTGCTTCGCCGGAATCCGAGGTAAGCGGTGTTGGAAATATCCGGGTTGTCGTGAATTTTTGCTCCGACGCGAAAACTCCAGATCAATTTATCACCGGAAAAAACCCGATCTCCTTTCAGCTTGAATTCGGATTCAAGGCTATTATCGGGAACCAGCACGTTACGCTTGATATGCTGGTTGGAATAGCTGAAGAGATACCCCATGTACCCCCGGTTAGAGAAGAGCTTCTCTTCGCCCGGCTTGACAAAACTGACCAAATCCCCAAAAAAGATCGAACAGGCATACGGCTCCTGAAAACCGGCCGTAACCGCTTCCATAATATTGAAATCGCCGCTGCCAAGATTGAAACTGCGATAAAAATCAGGAACGTATTTTTTGGTAACGACACCGAGTACCGGCATTGGGAAAACAGCCGCCTCAAACAATACGAAACGGGGAGAAAGCGCGTTGCTGAACAGCTGCCGATAGATTGCAAACTCGTTCTTCCCGGCAATCTCCGGCACCGCTTCATTGGTAAGCGGAATGGTAAGTGACAGGTTGCTGTAATAGGGATCAAGCTCCCAGCCAAATTCATTTTGTGCCGGTCGGGGCACGGGACCCGGAGATTGCCCCGCCGCTATACTATCAGAAACCGTGACAAGCGACTTGCTGCTGCGCGCTGCACCGACGTCCTCTGCATGTGCCAGCGCAGTGGCACATACAAACAGAAAGAACAGCTGAACAATACCTATCGTAGCTCTCATAGTTCGTTATTACCCCGTTCGGCCGGTGATCGGAAATTATCCCGACAACTCTTCCCATTCCCCATAAAATTTTTCCAGCCGCCCGTTCAGCACGGCATGGCGTTCGCCACCCTGCACTCCCCGCTCCGGATCATCAAAGAAACCGGGTGCGTTCATCTCGATTTCCAGCTGTGCCAGTTCCTTTTCGACGGCGGCAATCTGTGCCTCAACCTCACCCATACGTTTCTGGCGCACCTGATCTTCGCGTTTGCGGCGTTTCTCCTCTTCCCGGTCCTTGAGTCGCACCTCCTTGTTCTGAGGTGGAAGCGGGGCAGGATCGACGCCGGACAGAGGATTCTGACTCCGAGGTTCGGAAACAGCCGTTCGCGTCACCGGCAGAGATAATGTAGCCACAGCATCTTTTTTTTCAAGATAATATTCGTAATCCCCAAAATAGTTTTCAACGCCGCCATCGTCAACCTCGACCACCCGTGTAGCCAGGGCGTTGACAAAGTACCGGTCATGCGACACAAACACCACCGTGCCGTCGAACCCTTTGAGGGCGTCCAGCAGCACCTCCTTGCTGTTCAGGTCCAGATGGTTGGTTGGTTCATCCATAAGCAGCAGATTTGAGGGGCGAAGCAGCATTTTAGCCAGCGCCAGACGATTGCGTTCACCGCCGGAAAGCACGCTGACTTTTTTATGGATATCGTCCCCCGTAAAAAGAAACGCACCCAGAATATCGCGCAACCTCGGCACCATGTCATACGGAGCATCCGCATACAGTTCATCATAGGCCGAGCGGTTCTGGTCAAGCACATTGGCCTGATCCTGGGCAAAATAATCCATACTGACGTTATACCCCGGAACCCGCTCTCCCCCTTGAAATCCACCTCCGGCCAGCACAGCCATCAGCGTTGATTTCCCTGCACCGTTATGCCCCACCAGTGCCACCCGCTCACTTTTTTCAATGGTCAGGTCGATCCGGTTCAAAACAACATGGTTGCCGAACGAACGGGTCACCCCTTTCAGCTCAATGACATTTTTGCCGCTCTTGGGAGCTTCAGGAAACTGGAAACGTATCTTTTTCCGCTCGGGAGGTATAATAATCCGCTCCACCTTTTCCAGTTGTTTGATCCGTGACTGTACCTGCGACGCCTTATTGGCCTGATAGCGGAAACGGCGGATAAAATCCTCTGTTTTTTCGATCTCCTCATCCTGAATGCGTTTGGCATTGCGCAGAGCCGTGACACGCTCCTCGCGTTGGTGAAGATAGGTCGAGTAACGGCAATGATAATCCGTCATTGTATGGTTCCAAACCTCGGCAATACGGCTGCAGACACTGTCCATGAAGTAACGATCATGGGAAACGAGGATAACCGAACCGGGGTAGGCGCAGAGATACTCCTCCAGCCAGTTGCGCGCTTCGATATCCAGATGGTTGGTCGGTTCGTCCAGCAGCAGCACGTCCGGCTTTTGCAACAGCAGGCGGGCGAGGGCGATACGCATCTGCCAGCCGCCGGAGAATTCCCCGCCGTCGCGGTGCCAGTCTACTTGAGCAAACCCGAGCCCCTTCAGCACGGTGCCGATTTCAGCCTCCATCGTATATCCGCCGCCGTGGCGGAACTGTTCCTGCAATTCACCATAACGCGCCAGGATTTGCTCATGTTCCGGCGAATCATGGGGGAGTCGTTCCAGGTCGAACCCGATCCGATGCAGTTCCTCCTCCATGGCCAGTAGTTCTGCCAATGCCGCGCGGGCTTCATGAAACAGTGACCGGCCGGCGGTAACAATCCCGTCTTGAGGCAGATAGGACGCCCTGGCGCCACGGGCAAACTGGATCTCACCCGACGATGGCTCGGTCAGTCCGGCGATGATCTTCATCAGCGTCGATTTACCGGCGCCGTTTTCGCCGACCAGAGCCACCCGTTCACCCTTTTTCAGGTGCCAGGAGATGGAAGTGAAGAGTGGATTGCCGGAGAAGTCTTTGGATAGATTTATTAGTTGGAGCATGGGGCTGTTGTATCACAATGAAGCCGGAATGGGCAAGCGGCAGCATTACCGCCACTGGACATTTGCCATTCGGCTTGATTTTACTATGCGCTATGCTATAGTAAATAAAATACGGTTCTAATAAGCATAACGAGACACGTTTTTTCTCCTCCTGAAAGGTGTACCAATGTTCACGCAATTCCGCAACTGGGGCATCAAGGCAAAGATCATGTTGATCCTGCTGGTCAGTGTCTTCACGTTTACTATTGCGGGCGAAACCGTCGTTGTACCTCTCATGCTGCGTTCTTTCATGAGCGAACGCCAGGTAGATGCGCAGCAGGTGGTCGAGGTTGCGTTTGGCATTTTGAAGGAGTACGCCCGGCGGGTTGATACCGGCCAGGTACCATTAGAGAAGGCCAAGGTCGATGTCATTTCCCTGATAAGGACACTCCGTTTCAGGGGACAGGAGTATTTCTGGATTCATGATCTGAGCCGCCCAATCCCGAAAATGATCATGCATCCAACCGTCCCGGCACTGGATGGCAAGGTATTGGATGACCCGAAATTTGACAGGGCATCGGGTAAGCGTTCGCTGTCGGACAAGAGAATGGAAAAGCTTGCCAACAGGAACCTCTTCGTCTCCATGAACGAGGTGGTTGAAAACGCAGGAGAAGGTTTTGTCACTTACGCATGGCCAAAACCGAAAGGGAACGGCAGCGTTACCGCAGATTCGTATCCAAAAATTTCTTTCGTCAAAAAGTTCGAACCATGGGGGTGGGTCGTCGGAAGCGGCGTCTACGTGGACGATGTCAATGCTGCCGTAACCAATATAAAGCACTTGATCCGCTACGGGGCCATTGTCTTTTGTCTTGCCACGACGTTCATCTATTACCTGCTGGTCCTTTACATATCCAGGCCGGTGAGCAGCCTGGCGCTGTTTGCCAAAAAGATTGCCGCCGGGGAGTACGGTACCCAGCTACCAAAAGCGGCCAATGACGAAGTCGGGCTCCTTTCCGAGTCACTAAACCGGATGTCTCACCAGATCCAACAGAAAACCCTCGACCTGGAAACGACCAACCGGGAACTGCAGCAGGAACTTACCGAGCACCGACGGGCCGAAGTGCGTCTCAAAGCCAGCGAAGAGAAGTTTCGCACCCTGGTGGAGAATACCTTTGATGTCATTTTCGTTCTTGATGCCGACGGTGTTTTCCATTTTGTATCGCCATCGTGGGAAACGCATTTCGGCTATCCGGCCACCACTGTTATCGGGAAGAATTTTCTCCCCTTTGTGCACCCCGATGACGCTCCGCTCTACCTTGACTATCTCAACCAGGTCATGACGAGCGGACAAGCCACTACCTGCCTCCGCTACCGTGCCAGACATGCCGATGATTCCTGGAGATTTTTCATCGCCAACGGCACCCTTTACCGGGGCCCCGGCGGCCAGGCGTTCTATCTCGGCATCGGCCATGACATTTCCGAAGAGAAACGACTCGAAGAAGAACGCCTGAATCTTGAGCGTCAGTTTCTCCATGCGCAAAAGCTGGAAAGCCTCGGTATTATGGCCGGAGGCATTGCCCACGACTTCAACAATCTGCTGACCGTCATCATCGGCAATATCGAGCTGTCCAGCATGCTGCTTGGCAAAGGTTCCCCGCCGGCCATCCGTATGGAACAGGCCATGCAGGCCAGCCTGCGGGCTGCGGACCTCACCCGGCAGATGCTGGCGTATTCGGGTAAGGGGGTGTTCGAGCTCAAGCAGCTTGACCTCAATCGACTGGTTAAAGACAACTGTGAACTGTTCCGCACTACCATCCCCAAGACCGTGTCCATAACAATGGAGCTGTCGACATCGCTCCCCCCGATTGTAGGCGACGTCGGGCAGTTGCAGCAGGTCATCATGAACCTGATCACAAATGCCGCCGAGGCCATCGGCGGTGAACCGGGCAGCATCGTGATTGCCACGGGGGTACAGGAATGCGACAAGAAACTGCTCCAACAGAGCAGACTGGGAGAAAAAGCGGAGCCGGGGTGCTACATCTCCATCGATGTCACCGACTCCGGGTGCGGTATGAATGAGGAGATGCAGCAACGTATTTTCGAACCTTTTTACACGACCAAATTTACCGGGCGCGGCCTGGGCATGTCGTCTGTCATGGGCATCATCAAGTCGCATAACGGCGCAATTCTCCTGCAAAGTAATCCGGGATCAGGTTCCACATTCAAGATACTGTTACCGGTATTTACCGGGCAATCCGGCACTTCCCCGCCACATCCGGCAGAAAGAATCGCGCCAAAGCATCACCACGCTACAACCGGAACGGTTTTAATTGTCGACGATGAGGAACTGGTGCGGGATGTGTGCTGCGCATATCTTAACGACATGAAATTGCTGACGTTAAGCGCCGCTGACGGCAGGGAAGCAATTGATACTTTCAGCCGGCATATGCATGATATTTCATTTGTCATACTGGATCTGACCATGCCGCATATGGACGGAGTGGCAACGCTACGCGAGCTGAGGCTTCTACAGCCCGATGTCAAGGTGATCATCAGCAGTGGTCATTCCACGGAAACCACTGCAGAAAAATTTAGTGCCGACAAACCTGACGGTTTTATTCAGAAACCGTTTCAGATGCAGGAACTCCAAAAGAATATTAGTAAAATTCTTCCGGAGATCTCCGGCAACAACAACAGCAGCTGCTAGAACCGAAATACACAAAAAGGCCGTTACACATGACCGGAAGCGCATCCATCAAGCGCAGCATGTTCATATTCCCTGCCGTTGCAGCGGTACTTCTCTGCGTAACCGCCGGATGTAATCGCACCCCATTAACGGAACGAACGGTGCAGGGGTATGTCGAAGGAGAGTTCGTCTATATTGCCCCTCCCCTGCCGGGACGACTGACAACTCTCTTCGTACAGCGCGGCACGCAGGTCAAGCAGGGAGAGCCGCTCTTTGAACTGGACAACGTCCCGGAGAAATCTGCTCGTGATGAATCGAAACTGCGGCTTGTGCAGATGCGTGCCCAACTGGCCGACGCCAATAAAGGAAAGCGCCCGACTGAAATCGAAGCCGTTTCCTCGCAATTAAACCTGGCACGGGTAGCGCTGCAGTTTTCGGAAAAAGAGCTTGCCCGCCGGGAAAGACTGCTGACCGCCAAAGTGGTTTCTGTGCAGGAGGTTGACCGGCTCCGTTCTCTACGCGACCAGGATCGGCAGCGTGTAGCCCAGCTTGAGGCGGATCTCGGCACGGCAAAACTCGGCTTGCGCAGCGATCAGATCGCTGCGACCAAGGCAAGCATGCAGGCAGCAGAAGCTGCAATGACCAGAAGCGAATGGGATCTTGCCCAAAAGCGGCAGACAACGCCGGCAGCAGGCCTGATTTTCGATACGTTGTACCGGACGGGGGAGTGGATCGCAGCGGGAAGGCCGGTCGTTGTCCTCCTGCCGCCCGGGAACATCAAGGTGCGGGTATTTGTACCGGAGCCGCTCCTCGCGACAATCCATCAGGGCGACACGACACGGGTAACTGTTGACGGCGCAGCTGCACCGTTTTCCGGAACCGTTACGTTCGTTTCACCCCGGGCGGAGTACACCCCACCGGTAATCTATAGCCGGGAAAGCCGTCAAAAACTGGTCTACATGGTTGAGTTGGCCTTCGATCAGGCTACGGCGATCAGGCTGCATCCGGGGCAGCCGGTGACTGTCCGGTTCGGTCCCGCTTCATGACTGTGCCCGTCGTCATCGATGTACGCGGCATGACCAAACGTTTCGGGAATACCGTCGCGGTCAACGGCATCGATCTGCAAGTACGCCGGGGTGAGGTCTACGGATTTCTCGGGCCAAACGGCAGCGGCAAAACCACCTTTATCCGCATGCTTTGCGGATTGCTCGCGGCCGATGCCGGAGAAGGGACGTGCCTCGGCTTCGATGTCATTCGGGAGAGCGAAACCATCAAGCGCCAGGTTGGTTACATGACCCAGCGCTTCAGTTTTTATGAGGATTTAAGTATTGCTGAAAATCTCGATTTCGTGGCGCGCATGTACGGCATCGCCAACCGGCGCGATGCCGTTCGGGAAAGCATCGAACGGCTGGGCCTTGCAGGGAGGCAGAAGCAGCTTGCCGGCGAGCTGTCGGGAGGATGGAAACAGCGCCTCGCCCTGGCTGCCTGCCTGATACACAACCCGAAGCTGCTGCTGCTCGACGAACCGACTGCGGGTGTGGATCCGAAAGCACGCCGGGACTTTTGGGAGCAGATTCATGAACTCGCCGGTCAGGGGCTTACCTTTCTGATCACCACGCATTACATGGACGAAGCCGAACGGTGCGACCGCCTCGCCTACCTCTCGTATGGAAATCTGCTGACCAACGGCACAGCGGCAGAGGTCATTGCGGGCGCCGGGCTGACCACCTGGTCGGTCAGTGGCCCGTACCTGCACGAGATCGCCCAAAAGCTGCGCAGCGAATCGGGTATCAGCCAGGCGGTCGCTTTCGGCACCCGGCTGCATGTCAGCGGTACGGATGCCTCCGCGGTTGAACGTGCAATTGCTCCATTCCGCACCGCGCAGTGCGTCTGGCAGCAAATCAACCCAAGCCTTGAGGATGTCTTCATCCACCTGATGGGAAGTTCAAAGGATAACTTCTCGTGCTGAAGCAGCGCCCGTCATTATCTTTTGCCCGCTTTTGGGCCATCGTTATCAAAGAGTTCATCCAGATGCGGAGGGATCGCCTTACCTTCGGCATGATTATCGGCATCCCGGTGGTTCAGCTCATGCTGTTCGGCTATGCCATCAATGGCGACCCGAAGCATCTCCCTACGGCACTGCTGCTGGCCGACTCCAGCCAGCAGGGACGTTCTCTGCTCTCCGCACTCAAGAACAGCGACTATTTCAACTTTGTCTGCGAACTGCATACCGAGGCGGAGGCGGAAGCCGCCCTCGCGCGCGGCGACGTCCAGTTTGTCGTGACCATCCCGGAAAATTTCAGCCGCACTCTGTTGCGAGGCGAAAAGCCCACCGTTCTCGTTGAAGCGGATGCAACCGATCCGTCAGCCACCGGCAATGCCATCGCCTCCCTGCGAATGCTCCTGAACAGTTCCCTGCAGCATGACCTCAAAGGCCCGCTCGCTTTTCTGGCCGGAGGCGACGCTCCCATCGATCTGCGCATTCATGCACGCTACAATCCGGAAGGAATCTCGCAGTACAATATCGTGCCAGGATTGATGGGGGTCGTCCTGACCATGACCATGGTGATGATTACCGCCCTGGCCATCACCAGGGAGCGGGAGCGGGGCACCATGGAGAACCTTCTTTCCATGCCGACCAAGCCACTGGAGGTTCTGCTCGGCAAAATCATTCCCTATATTTTTGTCGGTTACATCCAGGTCGGCCTGATCCTCACCGCGGCGCGGTTTCTCTTCCACGTGCCGATGGCTGGCAGCATCCCGTTACTGCTCATGACCTCACTGGTGTTCATCGCCGCAAACCTGGCAATGGGAATCACCTTTTCCACCCTGGCAAAAAACCAGCTTCAGGCGGTGCAGATGACCTTTTTTTTCTTTCTCCCGTCACTGCTCCTCTCCGGGTTCATGTTTCCATTTCGCGGCATGCCCGACTGGGCGCAGGTCATCGGCGAAGTACTGCCACTGACCCATTTCCTGCGTATTATTCGAGGGATTCTGTTGAAAGGGAACGGATTCACGGAGGTGGCACTGCAGGGGTGGCAGATCATGTTGTTTGCCATTGTTGTGCTGGCAATCGGCGTTAAACGGTATCGAAAGACGCTGGATTAACGTTTTTCATGGTTTCATGAGGGAGGGTTCTTGCGTCGATGTTCTACTGCTGTTATTCGGCTGTCACTGGTCACCATCCTGCTGCTCTGCACGCAGAAGCCGCTCCTTGCAACGGAATGGAATCCGGACGCCATCCCGAAAAACCTGCCCTCATTTCTGCTTGGCTTTGCCGGAGGCATTGCGATCCATGAAATGGGTCATATGGCAGTAGCCTCGGCGGAAGGATACAGGGTCGGCTACGACGGACTCTCTCTGGTTTACTCGCCACAATTTGCGTCCCGTTCGGATTGGTTGCGCGTCAGCACCGCCGGATTTCAGGCCCAGTGGCTGGCAACCGAGGCCGCCTTTTACTACCGGGAAAAAGCACCGGATCTGGCAATCGGCGTAATTTCCTCCCATATTGCCATCACTGCGGCATATCTCACGTTTCTCAAAAATAATCCGCAGGGAGATACGGTCGGCGCTTCACGGGCAAGCGGCCTCTCCACCAACCAGCTGATTCTTGCAGCAGCGGTCCCGGCCCTGCTCGATGGTTGGAGGCTTTTCGGCACCGATATCCCCGCCTGGGTAGCCCCGCTTTCGATAGGTTTCAAGGGAGGGTGCATGACCGCAATCTGGGCCTATTGATCTGTTCATGACTCATCAGATAAAAGCTATCCCCAACCGCACCGCCGCTTCCCGGTAGACCTGCTGCGCTCCGGCATTGAACTGAACGAAGATGATCTGCTTCAGTTCCGGATACAACCCGATAGCTGTTTGAGCCGCCGAAAGGGCCACCACTGCCGCCTCGCGCATCGGATAGCCGTAAACCCCGGCGCTGACGGCGGGAAAGGCGATGCTTGTCACCCCATGCTGATCTGCTGCTTCGAAACAACGGCGGTAGGCGGACGCCAGAAGTTCCGGTTCACCCTTGTCGCCGCCGTGCCAGACCGGGCCAACGGTATGAATGATATATCGGGCAGGAAGATTGTAGCCCCCGGTAATTTTGGCGTCCCCGGTGTCGCACCCCTGAAGTCCGGCGCATTCCTGCACCAACTCCGGTCCGGCGGCCCGGTGGATGGCGCCGTCCACTCCCCCGCCCCCCAACAGGGTATTGTTGGCGGCATTGACGATAGCATCAACCACCAATGTGGTGATGTCAGCCTGAATGATTTCGATGGATGCCGGCATGGTTCCTCCTGCTAATACAAATAGATGCATCGATATCTCCGACTGATTGTACTCCGTATCAGCAAGCGCGGCAAGGAATACAACCGGATTACAACCGGGCGCCACCACATACCGTTGAAACGGCCTGTAACACATTAGTGTCACAGGCCGTCAGTTCCCTTCAGGAGACTGGCGATAGAGCGGCTATGCCTTCACCTCCCCCTGAATCCCGATGGTTACCTCTTTATACGGTATCTGTTTGCCGCTTGCGGCCAGCGCCTGCCTGGCCGCGACAGCAATACCGCCGCAACAGGGGACCTCCATTTTCATAACCGTGATGCTCTTGATATCCGACCGGGTGAACAGTTCCGTTAACTTCTGAGTGTAAAAGGTGTTGTCATCGAGCTTCGGACACCCCATTACGACCGCTTTTCCCTTGAGAAAATCCTCGTGATACCCGGCATAGGCGACCGGTACACAATCGGCCGTAATCAGCAGATCTGCGCCCTGGAAATACGGCGCGGTGGTGGAAACCAGGTGCAACTGCACCGGCCACTGGGCCAGTTGACTCTGACGACTGCCGTTTTGAACAACTTCCGGGGGAATCTCCGGACGGGCAAAGCTCATGGCGCGGGAACCGGGGCAGCCACCACCGTGGTTATGTGCCGCTGCCGGTTGTTGTGGGGCATGCTGGTGAACCGGAGCCGGTTTGCCCTGAACGGCCAGATGGTGCTCAACAGCAGCCTCATCGAATTCATCCGCCTCACGTTCTTCGATCCGGATGGCGTCACGCGGGCATTCGCCCAGACAGGCGCCCAGGCCGTCGCATAAATTGTCCGCAGCCAGTACCGCCTTGCCGTTTATCAATTTGATAGCCCCTTCAGCGCAGGACGGCACGCAGAGTCCGCATCCGTCACATTTATCCTGATCGATGGTAACAATTTTTCTCAACATGGTGTATTCTCCTTTAGTGTTTGTCTACTTTCATTTTGTCGGTCCGCGCTAGAAAAAATAATGCCAGAGGTAATCCAGTCTGCCACGCAGCATAAGCGTGCGCCCCGAGTATGCCATAATCTCCTTTACCTTGGCCAGTTGGGGTTTGGCATAGCAGTGGGTACGGCACTGTTTGCACGTCGGCTTCTCGGATTCCAGCGGACATTTCCGCCGCCGGGCTATCGCATACTGCAATAAAACGGCGCAATCAGGACAGAGTGTGCGTACACCCAGCTCTTCCGGAAGGTCTACAGGGGACTGTTCGGCATCGTAATGTTTCCCGTTGCAGTACACCTCAACGAACTTCCCAAGCAGCTTGATATCTTTTTTCTGGCTCTTTGTCATCGTTTCCATGAGTGCCATACTCTCCCAAAGCAACTTTATCTTACATGACTCAGGTCAATTTTTTTCGCTTTTCCTTTGCACGAACGTCTGGATTACTATACATTCTGATAAGCATATACTTGTACTCATGAGGTGCGTATGGTTATTAACGCCGTTTCGTTTGTCGCAAAATCGGGAACCGGCAAAACGACCCTGTTGGAAAAAGTCATCACCGAACTGAAAGGTCGCGGGCACCGCATCGGCGTCGTCAAGCACGATGCCCACCGTTTCGACATCGACTATCCCGGCAAAGACAGCCACCGTCTGACTGCGGCCGGAGCCGACACCATGTTGATCGTGTCACCGGAAAAACTGGCTCTGATCAAACAGCATGCCGAAGCCCCTTCCATCGAGGAACTGGTCGCAACGTACTTCACTGATGTCGACCTGATCCTGACCGAGGGGTTCAAAAAGAGCGGTCTTCCCAAGATCGAGGTACATCGCCGGGAGCGGAGCACGACGCTCCTCTGCCGGGGCGAACAGCACGACCCGAGTCTGCTGGCCGTCGCCAGCAATGAACCACTGGAGCTTGATGTGCCGGTTTTTGATATCAACAATCCTGGCCAGGTGGCCGATTTCTTGGAGAAACATTTCATACATGGAACTGACTGACTCCCACGGGAGAACCATAAACTATCTGCGCCTGTCAATAACCGACCGCTGCAACATGCGCTGTTTTTACTGTATGCCCAAAGAGGGGATTGTCAATAAGGGGCATGACGCGGTGCTCTCCTACGAGGAACTGCTCCTGATCGCCGAATCTGCAATCGGCTTGGGAATCGAGAAGATCCGCATAACCGGTGGTGAACCACTGGTACGGTCCGGCGTTGTCAGGTTTCTGGTACAATTGGGAACGATTCCCGGCCTCAGACATCTGGCGCTGACAACCAATGGCCTGCTGCTGGCAGAGATGGCTGACGACCTGTTCAAGGCGGGGGTACAGCGCCTCAATGTCAGCCTCGACTCCCTTAAGCCGCAGACCTTCAACGAAATCACCCGCGGCGGCGACCTGCACAGGGTGCTGGCCGGACTGGACGCCGCGGAGCAGGTCGGATTTTCCCCACCAAAAATCAACTGCGTCATCATGCGAGGCGTTAACGACAACGAAATTCTCGATTTTGCCGACATGACCCTATCCCACGGCAACTCAATTCGCTTCATTGAGTACATGCCCGCAATCAAAGAGGAGGGGTGGCAGCGCTACTGCATCTCCGGCGCCGAAATTCTGGAGCGTATTACCAGCCGCTACACCCTGGAGCCGGTGGACAAAGGAGCATTTGCCGGACCATCGCGGGACTTCCGCATCACCGGCGCCCAGGGAAGCATCGGCATTATTACCGCCGTGTCCGGCCATTTTTGCAGTGACTGCAACCGCATTCGGGTCACCTCCACCGGACAGGCCAAGGGGTGCCTTTTTTCGGATGATAAAACCGACCTGGTGCCCTGCCTGCGCCCCCCTGATCGGGAAAAACTGGCCGCTCTGCTGCGCGGAATTGTTTCAGGCAAACCGGAGCGGCACGCCATCTCAGCAGAAGGGTACGCCCACAAAAATTTTACCATGTCACAGATTGGAGGATAACAGTATGGCTCGTGTCGAAGCGGTCTGCATCAGTGAAAACAAGGGAGAGCGGAAAAAACCGGTTGAATCGGTTGAACTGCGAGAAAATCACGGCATCGTCGGCGACGCCCATGCGGGGGATTGGCACCGTCAGGTCAGTCTGCTGGCGCAGGAAAGCATCGACAAAATGATCGCACTGGGGCTTGACGTATCAGCCGGGGATTTTGCCGAAAACATCACTACCAGCGGTATCGATCTTGTATCGCTTCCTATCGGCAGCCGTTTGCAGGCAGGAGACACCCTGCTGGAGGTCACCCAGATCGGCAAGGAGTGCCACACCCGCTGCGCCATTTTCTATCAGGCCGGTGACTGCGTCATGCCCAAGGAAGGAATTTTCACCCGAGTTATAACCGGTGGGACCGTCAAACCGGGGGATGAAATAGAGTCCGTGTAGCATACGCCATACGCAATAGAAAAAAATAGTTACTGATATTGAAAACAAAAAAAACGGTGATAGCATATAAACAAGTTATGGATGATTCGTACTCAAAGGGTATTTCACTACGCTAATCCGGTTCTCGGAGGTGACACATGAAATCTGAAGAGTTTGACGTCGTCAGACAGAGCT
This sequence comes from uncultured Geobacteraceae bacterium, assembly GCA_903930585.1. Lineage (GTDB taxonomy): Bacteria > Desulfobacterota > Desulfuromonadia > Geobacterales > Pseudopelobacteraceae > JACRCG01. The sequence goes on from CAIYZD010000469.1 coordinate 16,699, forward strand.
TGGGCGGTATCAGCCGCAGGGATTTTCTCAAGTTCTGCTCCATCATGGCAGTCGGCATGGGGCTGCCGCTCAGCGCAGGAATGAAAATCGCCGAAGCAATTGTCAGCCCTCGGCGGCCCCCGGTTATCTGGCTCTCTTTCTCCGAATGTACCGGTTGTGTCGAATCGCTGCTCCGCTCCAACCATCCCTCCCTCGAACATCTTATCCTTGACCTGATCTCCCTGGATTATTCCGAAACGCTCTCTGCCGCAGCCGGCCATCAGGCAGAAGCGGCCAAGAACGCATCCATTATGGAGAACAAGGGGAAATTCATCCTGGTAGTGGATGGTGCGGTACCGACCAAGGACAACGGCATCTATTGCAAAATTGCCGGTAATACCGCCCTGGAGATTCTGAACAGCACCGCACCTCATGCGGCAGCCATTGTGGCTATGGGCTCCTGTTCCTCGTGGGGCGGTATTGCCGCGGCAGCGCCGAACCCCACCGGCGCCAAAGGGGTTCCGGAAATCCTGACCGGCAAGACGGTCATCACGATTCCCGGCTGTCCGCCGAATCCGTACAATCTACTCACCACCATTCTCCATTATGTCACCTTCAAGAAACTGCCCGAACTGGACCAGCTGGGACGCCCGAAATTTGCCTACAGCCGCCTGATCCACGAAAACTGCGAACGGCGTCCGCACTTTGATGCCGGACGTTTTGCGACACAGTTCGGAGACGAACTGCACCGCAAGGGCGCCTGCCTGTATAAGCTCGGCTGCAAGGGACCGGAAACGCATGCCAACTGTTCGACACTTACCTTTGGCGAAACCGGCGCCGGTACCTGGCCGGTCGGTATCGGTCATCCCTGTTTCGGCTGCACCGAAAAAGGGGTCGGCTTCTCGACCCCGCTGCACACACTGGCAGTCATAAAGGATTTTACACCTCCAACGTTTTTCACCGAAGCCTTCCCCAACAAGGAGGGTCTCCCTTCCGGCCTCAAGTCCCTGGCAACCGGGACGGCAGGCATAGTGATCGGCGCAGCCGGAGCTGCAATGCTTACCGGCCTGGGAAAAAGCGACAAGAGTACCCAGGACACTCATTCCTCCGGCAGTGGAACTGATCGCAGCAAGGAGGAGTAGCCATGGCCATCAGCAGACGAAATTTTCTGAAAGGAGTTGCCGGTAGCGGTGTTGTGCTTGCCGCAGGCGTGCCGGCGGCAGAAGCCAGGATGTCGAAAGAGCTGCCGCCCGACGCGGTCGGCCTGCTCTATGATGCGACACTCTGCATCGGTTGCAAGTCCTGCATGGTCAACTGCAAGACCCACAACAGCGTACCCGGCGGGGCGCTCTATAAGGAGAGCCTGGTTACCGGCCTCGCCGATTCCTTCCGTTGCAGTAAATCAGAACAAACGGAGCCGATGAAATCTCCCTCCTATGAGACGGAAGGGGTCAAGGGAAACGAAGGTATTTGGGATGCATCTCAGGATCTTTCCGGAAAAACGCTCAGCATCATCAAGGCATACCGGAACGGCACCGGTGAAAAGAAGGATGTTCCGATCAATGGGCATGCTTTCTTCAAGCAGCAGTGCATGCACTGCATTACCCCGGCCTGTGCATCGGTATGCCCGGCAGGCGCCTTCACCAAGGATCCGAAAAACGGCATCGTCTATTATGAGGCGTACCGCTGCATTGGCTGTCGTTACTGCCAGATCGCGTGTCCGTTCAACCTTCCCCGCTACGAATGGAACGCCGTCTGGCCTGAAATAAGAAAATGCCAGCTCTGTCGGCACCGCATCAAGGAAGGGAAATATGCCGCCTGCGCAGAGCATTGTCCCACCGGCGCAACCGTCTACGGGAAAGTAACCGAACTCCGTGAAGAGGCAAAAAAACGGTTTGCCATGAAACCGGGGACTATCTACGATTTTCCCATACAGACCCTGCACTCGAAGGAAACCAGTACACGGGCCGTCGCGCCCTATGCGGATAAAGTCTATGGCCTGACCGAGGCGGGTGGCACGCAGAACCTTATGCTTTCCGGCATCTCCTTTGATCTGCTCGGGCTCAGTAAAGACATCCCCAACGCCGCACTCCCGGATCTTACCTGGGCGTACATTGCCAAAGTTCCCTGGGTATTTCTGGGTGTCTTCCTCGGAGGGACCACGCTTTACGCGATAACCCACCGCGGAGGCAAGAACGGCCCGGACAAGGGAGGCCATCATGATTGACTTCACCAGATATATCGGTCGAAGACCGGGTACCGCCCTCAACAGACTGCTGGACGACACGCACAGCAAACATCTCGGCATCAAGATGGATACTCCGTTCACGAGAGTCCTGATTCTGCTGATCCTGGGAGCGCTCTTTGTTGCCGCCTACCGGCTTGCCTTCGGACTACGGGCATCAACGAACATGAACGACTACTGGCCCTGGGGACTCTGGATCAGTTTTGACGTCCTGGGCGGGGTCGCCATGGCGGCCGGAGCATTCCTGATTGCGGGCGCGGTCTACATCCTGAACTGGAAAAAGTACAAGTGCATTGCCCGCGCCTCAATCCTGAACGCCTTTTTCGGTTATCTGCTGGCAGCCCTCTCCATCACCATGGATGTGGGACGCTCCGTTGTCATATGGCATCCCCTGATCATGTGGCAGATTAACTCCATCATGTTCCTCGTGGCCGTGCATCTCGTACTCTACCTCACCACCCTGGCCACGGAATCAAGTCCCATGGTCTTCGAGAAACTCGGCTGGGTGCGAACACTGCGTTTTGTCAGCCGCATCATGATAGGGGCCGTCATGTTCGGCGTGGCACTGTCGCTGCTCCACCAATCCTCGCTGGGAGCCAACTACCTGATCGTGCCGAGCAAACTCTCTCCGCTCTGGTACAGCACACTCATGCCGTATCTGTTCCTCGTTTCCGCGATCATGATGGGGCTTTCTATGGTCAGCTTTGAAACGATTCTGACCGGAAAGGTATTTAATCATCAGGCTCCGAAAGATGTTCTTGAAGGACTGTCGCGGGGAATTCTCTACTCCGGCTCGGTCTACCTTGTCATGAAGATCTGGCTTCTCATTTCCGGACCGGGAGTCGGCGCCCTGTTCAGCAACGGTTTTCTGGGGACCATGTGGGTGATAGAAATGGCCGTGGGAGTCGTGATCCCCATAATTCTGCTCGCAAAGGAAGCAAACCGGAAAAATATCGACTCCATCTTCGTCGTCAGTATCCTGGTCATCGTCGGGGTCCTGTTTAACCGTCTCAATGTCGGCATTTTTGCCATATCGGGCTATGCAAACCGGGTTGGTGGAGACTATTTTCCCTCCATCATGGAGTTCATCCTTACCGCCGGAATGGTTGCCTTTGCGATACTCGGGTTCAAGATCTGCGCGAAGTACCTGAACCTTTTTCCGGAAACGCATCATTAACCTGACTATTGAAAAAGTCAGGTTGTTCTAAAACGGCTAGATCGTCGCCCCCGCAGAAAAACCTGCGGAGGCGTAGCAGCGCTACGCCGCACAAAAGGGATTTCGAGGACGGCGGCAAGATGGCTGTTTTTCAACAACCTTTTAAGAGGAGGACGGTATGACAACGCGAATCAGCATAGATCCGGTCACAAGAATTGAAGGCCATCTGCGGATAGACTGCGAACTTGATAACGGAAAAGTCAAAAAGGCATGGGCATCGGGCCAGATGTGGCGCGGTATCGAACTGATCCTCAAGGACCGCGACCCGCGCGAGGCATGGATCTACACCCAGCGCATCTGCGGGGTCTGCACCACGGTCCATGCCATTGCTTCAGTTCGGGCGGTGGAAAATGCCCTGAACCTGGAAGTCCCGCTCAACGCCCAGTACATCCGCAACATCCTGATGGCCGCCCATGCCATCCAGGATCACATCGTGCATTTCTACCATCTGTCGGCGCTGGACTGGGTTGACGTCACTTCGGCCCTTAAGGCGGATCCGAAAAAGACGGCAGCCCTGGCCCAGGGGATTTCCAGCTGGCATCTGAACAGCGCCCAGGAATTCAGCCAGACCCAGACCAGGCTGAAAAGTTTCGTCGATTCCGGACAGTTGGGAATCTTCACCAACGGGTACTGGGGGCACCCGGCCATGAAACTCACCCCCGAGGTTAACCTGTTGGCCACAACCCACTACCTGCAGGCTCTGGATGTACAACGCAAGGCAAACATGATCGTATCAATCATCGGCGGCAAGACCCCGCACATCCAGAACTTGGCCGTGGGAGGCGTGGCAAACCCCATCAATACCGACAGCCCCACCACCCTGACCGTAGAGCGCCTCTATTACGTAAAAACGCTCATCGACGAACTGGGCGATTTCATCAACAATGTCTACTTCGTCGATGTCTGCGCCATCGGCGCCTTCTACAAGGAGTGGACCACCTACGGCGCCTGGATCACCAATTATCTCTCCATGCCGGAATACCCGCAAGACAGCAAAGGAACTGTCTTTGATCTGCCGGGAGGCTATATTCCCGGCGGCGACATCAGTAAATTCCACCCGATCAAAGGTTTCAACGATGACTACATCAAGAAAGGGGTACAGGAAAGCGTTAAACATGCATGGTACGACGGCAACGCCAACCACCATCCATGGGAAGGAGAGACAAACCCTCTCTACACCGACTTTCAGGATGACGGCAAATATTCATGGGTCAAGGCGCCAACCTTCTATGACAAGCCGGCCCAGGTTGGTCCACTTGCCAACGTACTCTGCATGTATGCCGCCGGGCACCAGGCAACCAGGAAGTACACCGACAAGGCCCTGAGCACCATCAGCAGCCTGGCTGGCGGAACTGTTCCCATCCGTGCTCTCCATTCGACCATCGGCCGTCATGCCGCCCGGGCGGTACGGGCAGCGGTATTACATGAAACTCTTCAGAAACAGTGGCAGAACCTGATCGACAACATTGCCGGCGGCGACACCAAAACATTCAACAAGCCGGAGTTCCCTACCGGTGAGGTACGGGGCGTCGGTCTGCACGAGGCGCCACGCGGTCTGCTCTCCCACTGGGTAGTAATCGATAAGGGCAAGATCAAAAATTATCAGGCGGTTGTCCCCTCAACCTGGAACTCCGGACCGCGTAACGCCAACGACGAGCCGGGCCCCTACGAGGCTTCCCTGGTCGGCACCCCGGTAGCGGATCCGCAGAAACCGCTGGAAGTGCTGCGTACTGTCCACTCCTTTGACCCGTGCCTGGCCTGTGCCATTCACCTGGTTGACAAGGAGAACAAGGAAATTGTCAAGGTCAGGGCGTTATAAGATGCCGGACATGAATATTCTGGTTATGGGAATCGGTAATATTCTCCTTCAGGACGAAGGGGCGGGAGTCCGTGCTGTGGAAGAGTTCGCACGGAGATATGAGACACCTGCGTCTGTCGGACTTCTGGATGGCGGGACCAGCGGCATAGAGCTTCTCCAGCATATCCAGGGGAGGGGTGTCCTCGTCCTTATCGATGTTGTGCGCAATGGAGAACCGTACGGGACACTCTCCCGGTTTGAGGGAGATGCTGTCCCCTCCCTGTTTCAGAACAAGATTTCCCCGCACCAACTGGGGCTTTCGGACCTGCTGGCCACTGCACGGCTTTTGGGTTCAATGCCGGAAAAGGTAATCCTCTATGGAATCGAACCCAAAACCATAGAGACCGGTCTGGAGATGTCCGCAGAAATTGCCGGCAACATCGGCAGGTTGACGGATCTGATTGCGGATGAAATCCGGTCGCTGGGGGTAACGGTAACCTCCAGGCAATAATGCCCGGCCGATAAGACGGCGTCGGCGTAACCAATCATCAACAACCCCATGCAGCCATGCACGGTGACTGTCATGCGTTCACTGCCCGTATATCACCGCAATCGACAACTATAACCTCGAATACCACGATATTCTCATGACGAATTTTATGCTCTGCATATTCCAGATGCTGATTGTTCTTTTCGTGATCTTCATTTCCATCAAGCGCCCCTGTTCTAGTTTCACTAATTGTAAACAATGCCGGGAAAGCGGGCAAAACAAACACGCCCGCTCCAAAGACAACGGCTCCGCTGCTGCGAGTGTTTGATCCCACACCCCGCTCAAACCTTCGTACCAATGCGTATTCTGTCGCAACTCCGTTTTTTTTCTTTGCCTCCCTCCCCGAATTGCGGGTAATATGTCCATGTTTATTCAATTTTAAGGGAACCCGAATCAATGAGCGCAGAAGAAGTAAAAAAAGAAAAACTGACCAAAGAGTTGCAGGGAATGGCGCTGGGAACTGTTGGCGTGTTTGTCCTGCTTGCGTTCCTGACCTATAATACCGCCGATGTTTCCTGGAACAGCTACTCCAACGAGGGGAGCATCCATAACCTTGGGGGGCGGCTGGGGGCACAGATCGCCGATCTGTTTTTCAGCAGCTTCGGTCTGGCATCTTACCTCATTCCCCTGGCGTTGCTCTACATGGCATATACGCTCTTCCGTTTCAAAGAGATCCGCCTCCGCTCATACAAACTGATGGCAGCCTCCGGCTTGTTCTTTTCCCTGGCAACCCTGTTTGCCTTTTTCCGAGACAAGACCGATTTATTCGGCCAGCAGGTGGCTACCGGCGGAGCGGTGGGCGTTATCGCGTCCCGCTCCCTCAAGGGGGCCGTCGGCGTTACAGGCGCCATGCTCCTGCTTCTGCCGCTCCTGGCCGCCTCTATCATGATACTGTCTAAATTTTCCTTTATCCTGTTTGCCGGCTGGTGGCTGGACAACTTCAAACACAAATGGGCCGCCTGGCAGGAGCGCCGCATTCACAACCGTGACGAGCAGAAACGAGCCAAGGCAAAAGAGGAAGGGCTTCCACCGGCGGCAACGGCGGCCGGCCCGGTCATCAAGCCACCGGTAGCGCCGCCTCCTCCCCCCACTATCATCAAGAAAGAAAAGGATAAAAAGAAAGAGGACGCCAAAACTGCCGCGGTACAGGAGACCTTTGAATTCATCAAGGCTGAAGGGGATTTTCACACCCCTCCGTTCTCGCTGTTGGATGTCCCTCCCACAACCGAAAAAACGCTCGACCGCGACGCGCTGACCATGAATGCACGGCTGCTGGAGAAAAAACTCAAAGATTACAACATCGACGGGGAAGTTGTTGAAATATGCCCCGGCCCGGTTATCACCATGTATGAATTTTCACCGGCCCCCGGCATTAAGATCAGCCGCATCGCCGGTTTGACGGATGATCTGACCATGGCGCTGCAGGCCATGTCGATCCGCATCGTGGCGCCGATCCCCGGTAAAGGGGTCGTCGGCATCGAGGTTCCGAATCGCGACCGCGATATGGTGTTTCTGCGCGAGATTTTCAACTGCGAACATTTTTCACACAGCAAGATGAAACTGCCGTTGGCGCTGGGGAAAGATATTGCCGGACTCCCGGTTGTAACCGATCTGGCCAAAGCGCCGCATCTGCTGGTGGCCGGATCGACCGGTTCCGGCAAGTCGGTTTCAATCAATACCATGATTCTCTCGCTACTCTACACGTCCACCCCCAAAGACGTGCGCATGATCATGGTCGACCCCAAGATGCTGGAATTCTCAATGTACGAGGGGATCCCGCACCTGCTGTTGCCGGTCGTCACCGAACCGAAGAAAGCCTCACTAGCGCTAAAATGGGCAGTTAACGAGATGGAACGCCGCTACACACTGCTATCGGATAAAGGCGTGCGCAATATCGAATCCTACAACAAAAAACTGGCCGGAGAACTGCTGGAACAAGAGGAGTTGCAGTCGCTTTCCGAAGCGGAAATTATCGAAGAACTTGAAGATATCGTTGACAATGGTGAAGCGCCCATCGATACGCTTCCCTTCATGGTTGACGACGACATGCTGCTGGAGCACAGCCACCTCCCGTATATCGTGGTAATTGTGGACGAACTGGCCGACCTGATGATGGTCGCCGGACGGGAGGTCGAGGAACATATCGCCCGCCTGGCACAGAAGGCGCGCGCTTCCGGCATCCATCTGATTCTGGCCACCCAGCGCCCTTCAGTGGATGTCATTACCGGCCTGATCAAGGCCAATCTGCCGTCCCGCATCTCGTTCCAGGTCACGTCAAAAGTCGATTCGCGCACCATCCTGGACACAAACGGCGCGGAAAGCCTGCTGGGCAATGGCGATATGCTCTACATGCCCCCCGGCACCTCGCGCCTCCAACGTATCCACGGCGCCTTTGTTTCCGACTCGGAAGTACAGCGGGTGGTTGATTTCCTCAAGAAACAGGGGAAACCGGTCTACGAGAAATCAATCATGGAGATGAAAGACGCGGATGAAAAGGGAGCTTCCGGGAATGATGAAGAACAGGATGAACGATGGGAGGATGCGCTGCGACTGGTTGCGGAGACCAAGCAGGCCAGCATTTCCATGGTACAGCGTCGTCTCCGCATCGGCTACAACCGGGCCGCCCGTATTGTTGAAATGATGGAGAGTGAGGGAATGATCGCTCCGAGCGACGGCACCAGCAAACCACGCGAGATTTATATGGAAATTATTAACGCCTACCTGAATTCGCAATTTACGAGATGAGGGAGACTATGAGCTCTATACAAATACAGGCCGCCGCAATTCAATTCAACGTCAAACCGGGGGATGTGGACACCAATCTGGCCTCCGTTCGTGAGGCGCTTTTCCGTGTGGCCGATCAGGGAGCCAATCTGGCCGTACTGCCGGAGATGTGGTCATGCGGGTTTGCCTATGGCAAACTGAACAAACTGGCGCTACGGACCGCAGGGATTGTTGATGAACTGCTGGTTCTCTCGCGGGAACTGAAGCTGGTGATCGTCGGCAGTCTCCCGGAACCGAACGGCGACAAAGTATTCAATGCGGTCTATGTTGCCGATAACGGCGCGCTTTCCGGGGTCTACCGCAAGATCCACCTGTTCTCACTACTGGGGGAGGATCGTGCTTTTTCCGGTGGCGATTCGTGGCTGCTTGCGGACACCTCCCTTGGCAGGGTGGGGGTCATCATCTGCTACGACGTGCGTTTCCCCGAGCTTTCGCGGCGTCTGGCGATTGAAGGAGCCCAGGTCATCTGCATTCCGGCTCAATGGCCGAAACCGCGCCAGGATCATTGGCGTACGCTGCTGCGGGCGCGGGCGATGGAAAACCAGCTCTTTATTGTCGCCTGCAACGCCTGCGGCATCATCGGCAAACTGGATTTTTTCGGCATGAGCATGATTATTGACGCGAAAGGGGATGTATTGGCCGAAGCGGGAGAACGTGAAGGAGAAATTATCGCGCCACTCGACATGCAGGCCATGAGCGACTGGCGGGCACAGATCCCCTGTTTTAGTGACCGGAAACCGGAGCTTTATTAACCCACTTTTCAAACATACAATTCCTTCAACAATTCCGGCCTGTGCAGCGATTTTCGCAACGTGCTCCGAAGTGATTCAACCTCCTCAAGCCCTTCCGCCTTTGACATGAATCCACTTTTGTAGCGCAATCTCAGGCTCTTTCGCAGGCTGTCGGCAGCGGCCAGCGCTTTCTCGCCGGTGGGGTCCACCAGCAAATATCGCGATTCCTCCGGATACTGCAAATAATCGAAGATTGCTTCACGGCTAATTTTCATGTACTCGTCGCGGTCAGCCTCAGCCAGTTGGTACCGTGATTTTCCGGAAAACGTATGCAGAATTTTTTGCAGATGCTCCATCCGTGACATCACCATGATCGAATTAAAAATCCGCTTGTTGGTGCCGAACGAAAAGAGCGTCGTCGTCAGAACGTTGCGCAGCAATGCATCGTTACCGCGTTGATCGGCACGGCAGACAAAGCGTGCCAGCTCCCAGGTATCCTTCTCCACAAAACTCTCGAAGCGCATCTCCCAATAGGCATGTTTCATGGTTATCGCGGCAAACGAGCGGATTATTTTGTAGGGAACGTAATAGTTATGGGCGACCGTATCCGCGGCCAGATGGCAGAGATAGCCGTAGGCGCAGGCTCTCTGATGGTCGGTCACAGCCTCTTTCAGCAACGTCCTCCCGATACCCCAGCGATGGCAGTTCAGCAGGTAGTGCGTGTATTTTTTGCCGACCGTAATATCGGGAGCAAGGCAGCCATAGAGGAAATCTTTGGGATGAAGCGCCAGGAGAGCGGCCACGTCAGCGGACACCAGTCCCGGATTCGCCAGCACCTGGGCCCCCAGTTGCAGATGAATACCGCCACCCCAGGCCAGGGCATCGGTCGGAAGCAGAGTTGCCGCAATAGCAATGAGCAGAAAAAGCATACCGTTCTTTCTTTTGACAGGCAAAATGCTTACTGGTAAATTGTGAACTTCGATTGTACGATACACTCTAACATGAAACATACATAAATGACAGGCAGGAGCAGCAAACCGTGAACACACATACCACCCGACATTCTGCACAATCCCATCTGTCTGCCTCGCTCATAGCCTATCTGGAGGATCTCCGGGAAAGCGGTGTGGACGGAATCCCGGCAGAATTGGTGTCACCAGCAGCGGAGGTGGAGTCCGCACCGCGCCGGTCCGCGGTTCAGGAACAAGAGCAGGAGTGTACTATGAGAGATGACCGGCAGGACGTACCTGAACTGCATGAAACGATTGAGCAGATCAGAAAGGATCTGGGGCCGTGTCAACGCTGCAAGCTGGGAACTACCAGAAAAAACCTGGTATTCGGAGTCGGCAATCCGAATGCGCGGCTCGTGTTTGTCGGCGAAGGACCGGGAGCAGATGAGGATGCACAGGGGGAACCGTTTGTCGGCGATGCCGGCAGAATACTTAACCGTATCATCGCCGCCATGGAGTTAAAACGTGAGGATGTGTATATCTGCAATGTTGTCAAATGCAGACCGCCGCAGAACCGCCCTCCCGAAAGCGATGAAGTTGCTGCCTGCTCACCGTTTCTGCTCCGCCAGATCGCTTCGGTCAAACCTGAAGTCATTGTAGCGCTCGGCACATCCGCCGCCCAGGCGCTGCTGCAAACGAAAGTACCCATCTCGAAACTGCGCAGCAAGTTCCATGACTTCCACGGCATTCCGCTCATGCCGACCTATCATCCGTCGTATCTGCTCCGCTCCGGCGGCAATTCGGATTCATTCTGGAGCGTCTGGGACGACATGACACAGGTGCTGCAACTTCTCAAACTGCCGGTACCGGTCAAAAGCAGGAAAAAATAAACGGCACATGACCGCACCAATTCCATTCCTGAAGAGCCTCTTCCCCCCCTCCTGCCACTGCCGGGTTCTCCTTGTCGGCGGCACGGTACGCGACATGCTGCTGGGGAGGAAGAACGGTGATATCGATCTGGTGTCGTCCCTGTCCCCCACCGAACTTACTACGCTCGGCTTCCACCAGGTAAAGGCAACCAGTGGCGCCTCCATTTACTTCCGATATCATCCCGAATTTGGCAAAATCGAGATAACCCGCATCGACAGCCTGGAGGATCCGGAGAAAGATCTTGCCAGGCGCGATTTCACCATCAACGCCATGGCGATGGAGCTGAACGGCACACTTATTGACCCGATAAAAGGGGCAGACGATGTTAAAAACAAGATACTTCGGGCATGCAGTGAGGACTCCTTCAGCATAGATCCACTCCGCATTTTTCGCGCCTTCCGCTTTGAAGCTGACGAATGGCGCATGACAGCGGAGACCGCAGCGTTGATCCGGCACGGAAATTGGGCGGAGACGTTCGGTGCCATGCCGGTGGAGCGCTTCAGCAACGAGATGCTGAAAGCCCTGCCTCTGAAAACACCGGAACGCTTCTTTGAGCGCATGATCGAATTACACGTCGGGACAGAGTTTCTCCCGGAACTGTTCAGGCTGCCGTCTATCCCGGCCGGACCACTCCAGCATCATCCGGAGGGGGATCTTTTTTCTCATTCCATCCAGGTATTGCAACGGGTAGCCTCGTCAACCGATGATCCACTGACCCGCTTTTGCGCTCTTTTTCACGACCTCGGAAAACTGGCGACCGACCCGGCACTCTATCCCAAACATCATGGTCACGACGCCGCCGGATTTGCTATGGCAGTGGAGTTTTGTAACCAGCTCCGGCTACCGGCAACATACCGCACTGCATTAGCCTGGATCAGTACTCTTCACGGCAAAGCAAACCTGTGGGCTACGCTACGGGATGCAACAAAAATCACCATGGCGGAGCAGTCAATTAGAGCCCGGATTGTGGAAATTCTGCCGTTGGTGGCCGCCACCGATAAAATTGGTAACCCACCGATGACCGGGTGGGATAGAGCGGTACGAATTGCGGGAATGAACACGCGGGAATTGGGGATTGACCAGGAAAAACTGGAAGCAATGCCGGTCAAAAAACGGACTTCTTACCTTCTGCAAAAACGAATCCGGCTCATCAGTCTGCCGGAAGAATCGCTTCCTTTTTCCGGTACACCATCCCCTGAAAAATAGCCACGGTATCACCGGAGTCATCGGTAATCATGACCGAATACGAAGCCAGCTTGGCATTTCGTGACTGTTCCTTCGCCTCGGCATACAGGGTCCCCGCAAAAGCCGCTTTCACAAAGGACATACTGGTGTTGATTCCCATGGCCAGATTTCCGTGCGAATTTGACGCCACAGCAAAAGCAAAATCGGCAAGTGTAAACATGGCGCCACCATGGACCGTTTTTGCTGCGTTAAGATGAAACGGCTCAATCTTCATCTGTACTTTTGCCCACCCCACTCCCAGGTCGATCAGCTCGATACCGGCGTGACGGGCAAACTTATCTTCGGCGCCGAAAAATCCTTTTATCTTCTTCATGGCATACTATCCTCGTTTGTTGATATCTTCATCCATCATAAGAGTGAAGCCACCGGCTCTGAACGCACCGCAGGCCCGAGTGGCAGCGGAAGAAATCAAGAAGCTGGAACACCCCGACCCGTCCGGGCAGATATAGACGATAGTTGGTTATTGTGTCAATGGTTTAAGGAGACAGGTGAACTGTTGGTATGATGCCGTTACCGTTTTGACTGTTTTATTGGAACAGTCTCCAATAAATTCACTGTCCTGATAACCCCAGCTTTTTCTCGTCCATGGCAACTTTACAGCCGACACGTTCTCCAACGCGTAAATCGTAATAATCCGCCGGAGTATTTATGTTTCTGAATGAATCGAGATGTGGATCTACAAAGCGGATCGTGTCACCGGGAACCGTAGTAACTTGAATTTCGGGGAAGAAAGAGATCAGCCTCCGCTTTCCCGTTTGCAGGGCTGTTTCCATGGCAGGGAGACAGGAGCGGCAGTACACTGCATGCAGAGGTTCCAAGCCGTTTTCACCCTCAGGAATGATAACATCACCCTGGTGACGGCGGGCCAAAAGCATCCTGATCATCGTGTTGTTCAGATAGGGCATGTCGCACGCCACCGCAAATATGTGGGAGGTGTGGCTATGAAACAGTCCGGCGTGCAGGCCCGCCAGCACCCCAATGTCGTGGTACAGGTCTGAAACCATGCGGCAGCCGAGAAAGGCATACTGTTCAGGAGTGCCGGTCACAACCAGCACCTCACCCAACAGGCCGGATAACTGGCGATAAATCGCTTCGATAAAGCGGCCGCCGCGATAGGGGAGCAATGCCTTGTTGCTCCCCATGCGGCTTGATTTTCCACCGGCCAGGATTACGCCGGTAACTCCGGGAAATCGTGCGGTTGCTCTGCTGTCTATAGTCAATGCCCCGCTCCGTTGCCGGTTGCATGCACGTGGTCATGGTCCACAGTTCTGCTGTGGGCGCGATCGGGGAGCGAATAATCGACCGTCTCGGGGTGATGCTCGAAGATCGGGAAATACTTGGCCAGCAACACGAAAAAGAGGATGTGGGCGGCGATGATGCCGATGGTTACCAGCGACTCGACAATAGAGGGGTAGTAGATTGCCTGATCAGCCTGCTCCATGCCGAACATGGATACGTTGAAGCGGTTCAGTACCAGGCCGAAGATGACCAGGGATGCTCCACGCAGCTGCAGCCGCTGGTCTTTGCGGCACACTTTTTTCATGAACATGACCATCGGGGCCACGACGCCGATAACAATTTCAGCCACAAACAGGGCCAGCAGACTGGGGCGGTCGAAGAGCGGTCCGTGTGAAAGCAGGGTCGTAGCGGCGAGTTTGACCACCAGGTAGACGCCCAGTACCCAGGGGAGGATTCTGGTCAGCACCTCCAGCAGTTCGGACTCGTCCGGTTGTCCCATGAAACGGTGCACCATGGTGGCTTCGAGGATGATGATCGAGATGCCGGTAAATATGGCGGAGAGCCAGAACAGGAGCGGCAGCAGCGGGTTGTACCAGAGTGCGTGGAGCTTGTCCACGGCGATCAGGAAGAACGTTCCGAGTGACGACTGGTGAAGGGTCGAAATTGAAGCAGCTCCGATAACCAGCGGCATCTCAAGCCAGCGCAGTACCCGGAGCGGCAGATGATAGCCGAGTTTTTCACAGACCGGCGAGAGAAACTCCAGGAAGAGCACGGTTGTGTAGGACATGATGCACATGGAAACTTCGAACATCGGCGAATGGACATTCCAGTAGACCATGGTGTGCCAGGCGCGCTGCGGCTGCCCCAAGTCGAGCAGCAGCCCGACACTGACGAGGGAATAGCCGAGGAATCCGGTTACGATAGCGGGGCGCACCAGCGGTTCCAGTTTCGTGATGTGGAAACAGTGTACGATTGCGCCCAGAGTAAAGGCGCCGGCTGCCAGCGGTACGGCGGTGACCACGTCGAATGAGATCCAGAGCCCCCAGGGATAGACGTCATTCAGGTTGGTGGTGACGCCGAGGCCGAAGACAAACCGTACGAGCGAGGCGAATGCGCCAAGCACCACAAGGGCGATCATAAACTTGAGGAAACGGTGATAACCTTTGATTTCATTTATTATGATACTGGCAGCAGCGGTCATCGGCTCTCCTCCTTGGTTTTTTGGTCCACTTCCGTCTCAATCTTGCTGTTCTTGAACAGCTCTTCCCTGCGGATACGCTCCTTGCGGTGGGTGAACCATGATAGCAGCGACAACCCGCTGCCTACGGTGAGGAAGATACCCGGCACGAGGCGGAGCGCCTGCCAGGTGTATGAAGGTAACGCACGCTTGGTAACCGGCCTGAAGCCCAGTTCGTCCAGTGGCTGATGGGTCAGGTAGAGGACACTGGTGCCGCCGGCCTCCTCCTTGCCGTAGATGGCCTGGTGATACCGGCTCGGTCTGTTTTTAAGGCGTCTTTCAGCTTCTTTGAGCATGTCGCCGCGGCTGCCGTAGGTGATGGCCGTCGGACATGCGGTTGCGCAGGCAGGCTGTAGGCCTTCCTTGATGCGGCTGTAGCAGCCGGTGCATTTGCGCACCAGCGGGAACGCCTTGCTCCATTCGTACTTGGGTACGCCGAACGGACAGGCGATCATACAGAAACGGCAGCCGATACAGCGCTTGGCGTCATAGACCACCGGCCCTTCGGCGGTCTTTTTGAACGCGCCGACCGGGCAGACCGAAGCACAGGCCGGTTCGTTGCAATGCATGCACATCTCTTTGTAGAAGGCGAACTCATTCTGACCGTTCTTCTGGTAGTCCTTGAACTTGACGCGGGTAAAGGTGTACTCGGACATCAGCGGCGGATTCTGATATCCTTCGCCGCTGAAAAACGTCGTGTTCTCCGCTTTTAACTGGTTCCACTGTTTGCAGGCGACCTGGCAACCACGGCAGCCGGTGCATTTGGTTGTATCGATCAGAAACGATCTTGTTTTGTCGAAATCTACGGGTGTCGAACTCATACCTTTGTACCCCCTTTTTCAAGATTACAGAGAAACGCCTTGAACTCGGGAATGCTCGTATTGGCACAACCGACTGACGGAGTCAGCATGTTTGCGCTGTCACCCGTTGAGAGACCGGCGTAGCCGAAATGCCACGGCATGCCGATCTGCTCGATCATTTTTTCATCCACACTGAACGGTTTGAGGCGCGAGGTAACCAGGGCTACGGCCTCGATCGAGCCGCGTTCGGTGGTGACACGCACCTTGTCCCCCTTTTTGATACCCTTCTGCCTGGCCAACGACTCGCTGATTTCCACAAACATATCCGGCACCAGTTCGTTCAGCCAGGGGAGGCTGCGGGTCATGCCGCCGGTCTGCCAATGCTCGGTCATCCGGTAGGTCGTACCGATGAACGGAAACTTTGTCAGGTTGCTGGAGACATTTGCGGGAATTTTGACCACCGGGTTGTTCTGCACGTTGGACATCCGGTTCCAGGCCGGGCTCTCCGCCGGTTCGTAATGCTCAGGGAACGGGCCGTCTTTCAAATCCAGCGCATACAGCCGCGCATGCCCTTCAGGCAGCATGATAAAGGGATATTTCCCCTCCTTGTCATCCTTCATGGGGGGCCATGGTCCGTCCGGCACATCCCCCTTCCACTTTTTCTCGGTCGCATCCCAGGCGATAACAATCCGCTTGGGATTGAACGGTTCTCCGGCCGGATTAACCGAGGCGCGGTTATAAATGATGCGGCGGTTGACCGGCCAGCACCACGACCATTTTGGGTACATCCCGAGTCCGCCCGGATCAGACTCATCGCGGCGGGCCATGAGATTGCCGTCCTTGGTGTAGGAGCCGCTGTAAATCCAGCAACCCGACACGGTGGAGCCGTCATCCATGAGGTATTTGAAGGCCGGAACCTGATCGCCCTTTTTGAATTCCAGTACCTTGTCCTTCTCTTTGACCGTTACATCTTTGGTGAAGTAGCCGTTTATTTCCCTGGCGACCAGGTGGACCTCCGGTTCGTGGCCGGTGCCATAGTTCCATGCAAGCTGGGTGATCGGCTCCGGAAAAACACCTTTATCCTTGGTGTAGAGATTTCTGACCCTCTTGAAGAACTGATCGATGATCCACAGGTCGCTCATTGATGACCCCACCGGCTCAACCGCCTTGTAACGCCACTGTGCCCAACGGCCGGAGTTGGAGATGGACCCCTCTTTTTCCACTGACGATGCTGCCGGCAGCATGAAAACCTCTGTCTGAATATCTTTAGGATTAACGCCCGGGCGTTTCCAAAAAATGGAGGTTTCAGTTTCCCAGAGGTCCACCGTCACCAGCCACTTGAGCTTACCCAGTGCCGCACGAGCATGGCCGGAGTCGGGACCACCGACCGCCGGGTTCATCCCCATGCATACCAGGCCTTCCAGATCACCATTGCCCATCTTTTCCAGGATCTTGTTGTAGGCATAATTGCCAGAGCGCTTGGGAAGGTAGGAGTAGCAGAAATCGTTGACATCTGTGGCGTTGTCGCCGTACCACGCCTTGAGCAGACTGGTCATATACTTGGGGGTGTTGCCCCACCAGTTGACGCTCCTCGGGTCCTTGGTTTGGGGGGTCCACTTCTCCACATATGCCTTGAGATCCACGTTGTCGTACTCGGGGGACTTAAGGTAACCGGGGAGCATGTGAAAGAGCAGGCCGTAGTCGGTTGACCCCTGGACGTTGGATTCACCGCGCAGGGCGTTGACCCCGCCGCCGGCGATGCCGATATTGCCCAGCAGCATCTGCAGCATTGCTACGGCACGCACGTTCTGGGTGCCGTGAGTGGATTGTGTGATGCCCATGGCGTACAGAATGGTGCCGGCCTTGTCAGGGCGACCGGTAGCGCAGAAATTCTGGGCGACCTTGAGGTAATCCTCTTTTTTGGTGCCGGTTATGGAGCAGACCATGTCCACCGTATAGCGTGAATAATGTGTCTTAAGCAACTGGTAGACGCTGCGGGGGTTGCTCATGGTCAAGTCGCGCTTTGGCGTGCCATCGGCGCCGGATTCATAGGCCCAGGACTTCAAATCGTAGCTCTTTTCCTTATCGTCGAAGGAACAGAACATACCGTCCTTGAAATCGTATTTTTCGCCGACCAGGAACGTGGCATTGGTGTAGTCGCGGACGTATTCCGTTTGAATCAAATCGTTCTGCAGGGCATAATTGATCATGCCCCCCAGGAAGGCGATATCGGTGCCGGGGCGGACCTGAGCATAGATGTCGGACTTTGAGGCGCTCCGGGTGTAGCGGGGATCAACGACGATCAGCTTGCCGCCGTTATCCATGGCTTCTTCGATCCACTTGAAGGAGATCGGGTGGTTTTCAGCGGGATTGCAGCCGATCGCGAGAATCGCGTCGGAATTCTTCAGGTCTATCCAATGGTTCGTCATTGCCCCACGTCCAAACGAAGCCGCCAGACCGGCGACTGTAGCGGAGTGTCATATTCGGGCTTGGTGTTCGAGGTTCGCGACCCCCATGGAGCGGGCGAACTTGCTCCAGAGGTAGCACTCCTCGTTGTCGAGACCGGCGCCGCCCAGGAAAGCCATCCCCTCGGTCCGGTTCACGACGTACTCCTTGTTGTCCTTCTTGCTGATCTCCTTGGCCTTGAAGCTCTTGTCGCGGGTTTCCTTCATGCGCTGCGCGATCCGCTCCA
>CAIYZD010000470.1 GCA_903930585.1 uncultured Geobacteraceae bacterium
GGCAGGTAAGGGTGAAAGGGTGAGGTAAGAGCTCACCGGGTCCGGCGGTGACGTCGGATGCCAGGTAAACCCCGTCAGGAGCAAGACCAAATAGGGGGGCGTTAAGGGCGGCCCGCCCGTGCCCCCGGGTTGGTTGCTTGAGGCTGCCGGTAACGGCAGACCCAGATGAATGACCATCGCCCGCGAAGGGGTAACCCGACGCGGGAACAGAACCCGGCTTACGGACTGCTTCAACCAATAAAAAAATGCTGTAATTCCCACAGAATATGCGTTTTAAGCATTTTGGGGATTACGGCATTTTTTGATACATGCTACGATGTTGAGGTATCAAGTCACTATTCAGCTTTAACGAATTTCCCTTTTTCGCCACATTTTTCGCACTTCTGAGGCTTGCAACGACCTTCCTTAGCATAACCGCACTCACATTTCCACATAGCCATAATAACACCTCCCGTGTAATAAAGATAATTACAGATTAATAGCACAGGATACAATGGATGTCATTTGCGAATACGACCGCCTCGATCTTTGCCAGATTGATATCCAACCATTTTACGATTGGGCATCATTCTGCGCCGATGTCTTTAGTGGAAGTGGAGGCTGGAGAGATGTACCCCCGTTATTACTGAAATTTGATGACGGATACTATTCTGGTGTGGGAGGAGATCGACAGTATGGAGGGATACGTTGCTACCGTTGCATCCCGTAACTTCTCTCCGGAAGGTCTATTCCTGATGGCTCCTGCGTTTGGAATGGCTGGATACCGGGAGCAGTTCCCGGAACCTGATGCCGGAAAGATATCCATACTGCACGGATTAAATGATGATGTCGTGCCATTCAATAACTCGGTGGAGTTTGCTGCAAAGTTCAATGCACAGCTCCATATGATGGATGACGGCCATCAGTTGATTGAGAGTCTGCCGCTTATCAGCGACATTTTTGCACAGTTTCTTGATTCACTGATAAGGCCATGACATCGTTATTCCGTGAATATGCACGCTGTTACCTATTGATCCTGACACCTGCAGCTTTTACTCCCTGAGATAATGACATGTGTATCCTCCCGGATTTTTGGCCAGATAATCCTGATGAGACTCTTCGGCCAGATAGAATTTACTTGCCGGGACTATTTCTGTGACAATTGGCATCTTCCATTTTCCGGATTTATCGGCAACCTTCTTCACACGCTCAGCGACTGTTTGCTGTATCGGGCTGTTAAAAAAAATTGCCGATCGATACTGACTCCCCTGGTCGTACCCCTGACGGTCCCTGGTGGTTGGGTCGTGCATCCTGAAGAACCATTTTTGCAGCAACTCTTCGTAGCTGAGTTTGTGCGGATCAAATATGATCTCTACACTTTCGGCATGTCCGCTTTTAGAGTTATGAGTGTCCTCGTACCGGGGATTTTCAAGGTGTCCGCCGGTATACCCTACCCGTGTTGAAATTACTCCCGGTATCTTACGCAGAATATCCTGCATCCCCCAGAAACAGCCGCCAGCCAGAATTGCCACCTCACGGTCCGGTGCGTCCGTTTTAATTCCGGCATCCTCAAATGTCGGCACATATCTACCGTATCCCTGACTCCATAGTTTATCGGCAGGGATGAACCGGAGCGAGGCGGAGTTGATACAGTAGCGTTTACCTGCCGGGCCGTCATTAAAGAGGTGTCCGAGATGTGAATCCGCATCCTTTGAGCGCACCTCGGTACGTTGCATTCCGAGGCTGGTGTCATCGCTGCTGGTTATGTGATCCGGTTCCAGCGGTTGTGTAAAGCTGGGCCAGCCGGTACCGGAATCAAACTTATGAAGAGAGCTGAACAGTGGCTCACCGGACACAATATCGACGTAGATACCAGGCGTGTGGTTATTCCAATAGGCATTGTTGAAGGGTGGCTCAGTTCCGCACTGCTGGGTGACACGGAATTGTTCCGGATTAAGAATTTGTTTCAGCTGGCTCTGTTCAGGCTTCAAATAGACTTTGTGCGTATCATTCATCGGTGTATTACCCCTTCCCGGTTTATTGCTGCAGGAGGTTACTATCAAGCTGCAAATCGACAACACAAACAGTAGTGTCCACATATATACGCCATACGGCCTCATTCGTTCCTCGTTTTCTTGATTGTATGCTTTTTTCCAAGAGCCGGAAGTTTGATGTATCAGTACTTTCGATACTACTCCAGATGATCTGCAAATACCAGTCACACATCTGGTGCAATAGACACCTTGATATTACCACAACAAAACTGTATGTTAACACAATCGTTGCAGATAATGATCCGGTTCGATCATTTGGATACGACCAGGACGCATTTTACCACCCCGGCTTACGGACTGCTTCAACCAATTACCAAGACAGGATACACGTGAACGACCGGCAGCTGTGGAATCTCGGCATGACGCGCCTGAATGAGTTGCATGCGAATATTTCCGTAGAATCCGGCGGTACGCTGACACGACTGCTGGCCCGGTACCGGGAGACGAAAGAGACTTTCGCTGCGGGTATTGCGGAGGTTGACGCCGCTTCGGACTGTCGTCACTGCGGCGGACAATGTTGCCTGAACGGCAAATACCGGGTAAATGTGCTTGACTCCCTGGCTTGTATTGCCGCGGCAGTCCCGACATCGGCAGATTTTTCACGAAAGCCGGACTGCCCGTACGGAACCGAATCCGGTTGCAGCATGGAACCCGGATTACGACCGGCCGACTGTATTTTATTCATCTGCGAGACAATTGACCGGAAACTCTCTCCACACGGCAGAGCGTTTCTTGCCGCGCAGGAACAGGTTCTGCGAGAATGCATCTCCGAGGCGTCAAACCTGACAGGGAGCCGGATGGGAACTCCGCTGCTGCTCTGGGCGGGAACACATGGTTCTGAATCCAAAACAAAAGTGTAAAGGCAGAGATAATGGCGACTATTCATGATCTGGTACTTATTCACGTAGAGAACAAACCGGGCTTTTATGCCCGGGTCGAAGAGATCCTCCCCGATGTCAAGTCGGGGTGGTGGCAGGTAAAATTACTGGTACTTACGTTTCCGATGCAGGTATTCACCTGGATTCTCGACGATTTCCAGATTGAAGGGGCCGACTTCACCATGGGGGGGACGCCGCTACGCCTGGAGCAGGTGGTTTCTCCGGTCGAACTGGAGCGGATTGAGCGGGAAAATGCCGAAAAGGAGCGCGCTCAAAAGGCCCGCCAGGAGGGTGGCGCCCCCAAGGTGATTTCACTGCAGGACCGCCGCAAAAAATAATCTTCGTTCGTATATAATATGAAAAGAGGGCCCTTCCGGATATCGCCGAAGGGCCCTCTTTTTGTTCACGCAGTCATGGTGCCTATTCGCAGGTAAAAACAGCCTCTATGCGACGGTTCTTTGCCTTTCCGGCAGCCGATTTATTAGATGCAATCGGCTTGGAGGAGCCATATCCCTTTGCTGCAATACGACTGTTATCAATGCCGAATTTTTTGATGATATAGTTTCGTACGCTTTCGGCGCGGCTCTGTGACAACGCGCGGTTTGCTTCCTTGTTGCCGGCGGAGTCGGTATGACCTTCAATAGTCCCTTTCGACGTGGGAAACTCTTTCAGGAAGTTCCCCAACCGATCAAGCTCGCCAAAGAATTTGGGTTTGATATCGGATTTGTTGGTATCAAACGAAATGCCGATGCCGGCGGGCTTGTTGCAGAAATGGTTGGCAGGGACGGGAGCAACAACCACTTTCACCGGCTCCGGTACCGGAACGGGAGCTACTTTCACCGGTTCGGGCGGTGGCGCGGGCGCCACGACCACTTTGGCCGGCTCCGGCAGAGGAGCGGGGGCAGGCAGTTCTGCGGCCTTAACCGGTTCAGGCGCAGGCGCCTCTACGACTTTAACCTCCGGGGCAGCGGCAGGCGCGGCGACAACTCTGGCGGGTTCAGGCACCGGCTCGGCTGCAACAGCTTTAGCCACCGGCTCGGGGGCACCGAACTGGTAATAGGCGCCCACTAAAATCTCCACGTTATTACTGGTTTTTGAATCGTAGCCGTAGAGTATGTTGCGAATGTCACCCCGCACGGCACAGTTTTCAGACATAAAATACTTGGCGCCTACCCCGAAATCAAATGCGCCGTTGTTTTTATCATTCAGGCCGGCGCCTTTAAAGTGCAATCCCGAGAGCCCTGCGGCTACATAGGGGACAAAATCATTGTCGGGCATAAAATGATAGAGCGCCTGACCGCCGAAACGATGGAGCCCGATGTTTCTCAAGGGACCGGATGACGTACTGGTGGCATAATCGTACACCGCTTCGATTCCGATGTTTTTTGTGAAGTTATACCCTCCACGAAGTCCCAACAATAATGTGGTGTCAAGAGTCGGATCGTTTTTGTAGATGTAGGCTCCGACAAGCGGCGATACCGAAAAGCTCCCTTCCTTAATCGCACCAAAAGCGGCAGTTGTCAAAATCACCATGGCTGCGGCCAAAATACCGATCATCTTTTTTCTCATACACTCTCCTTTAAAAGTAAATTGCGGATAAACAATACTATTCCGGTCTCAATCAGCGCAAGCAAAAAAATGTGACTATTTGAGAGTTTAAAATAACCGGGGAAAATCTTGCAATATATTTTAAGCTGCATTACTCTCTTTTTGGCTGTTTCAGAAATATAACCAGCAGATATGCCACTACATGCAAGGAGATCAAATATGTTTTTCCCACAGTTCAGAGCCCGCAGAATCAGGGGGAGCGAAACGTTTCGCCGAATGGTTCGCGAAACATCCCTTTCGGTAAACGACCTTGTATATCCGATGTTTTCGGCTTTCGGCAGCGGCATCAAAAAAGAAGTATCTTCCATGCCAGGCATCTACCAGCAATCCATCGAGCATATTGTCGCTGAAGCCATTGTTGTCCGGGATCTGGGGATTCCCGCCGTGTTGCTGTTCGGCATCCCCGAGGCCAAGGACGCGGTCGGCAGTGATGCCTATTCCGACACCGGTATCATTCAGCAGACGATCCGGGCGCTGAAAAAAGAGGTGCCGGGACTGGCGGTTATCACCGATGTCTGCATGTGCGAATATACCGACCACGGACATTGCGGCATCATCAAAAACGGCGATGTCGATAACGACGCGACATTGGAACTCCTGGCGCGCGAAGCGCTTTCGCATGTGCAGGCGGGAGCGGACATGGTGGCTCCATCCGACATGATGGATGGACGGGTCGGCGCAATCCGCGAACTACTGGATGAAAACGGCTATGACGCCATTCCGATCATGAGCTATGCGGTGAAATATGCGTCCGGGTATTATGGCCCATTCCGGGAAGCGGCTGAATCGACGCCGCAGTTCGGGGACCGGCGAAGCTACCAGATGGATCCGGCCAATCGCCGAGAAGCGTTGCGCGAAGCGGCTTCGGATGTAGAAGAAGGGGCGGACATCATTATGGTTAAACCGGGGTTGCCATACCTCGACATCCTGCGTGACCTGCGTAACGAGTTTGAGCTGCCGCTGGCGGTCTACAATGTTTCGGGTGAATACAGTATGATCAAGGGTGCGGCCGAACGGGGGTGGATCGATGAGGAGCGGGTCGTGATGGAAACCATGATCGCATTCAAGCGCGCCGGGGCTGACATTATCATAACCTACCATGCCAAGGATGTGGCACGATGGCTGGCCCGATGACTATTTGAATAACCGGGATTCGGGTTCAGACGACGGGCAGACCTACTCGCCAATCTTTTCCGCCAGATCCCTTTTGTTCTTCATGACTGTTCCACCGGCACTGTTTGACGGAACGAGGCTCTCCGGGTTTTTCCCGGAGAGCTTCGGAACAGCGGAAAGCAGGGACTTCAACCTGCTCTCCTGCTTTTGGGGTTCCGCTGCTGACCCGGCGGGCGCCGGGTCGGATGTTTGCGCAACAATCGAGGGCACTGCCTGCTTTATTGGGCTGCGCTGTTTGTGGGGGAACGTACGCTTCACGTCAATTTCGGCGGGGGAAAAATCCGTTATTGAATCGCGGTTGACAAGAACAAACACCCGCCCCTCCGAGCGCCAGACAGAGCGGGCAGCGATTACCCCACCCCCTTTAAGATAGACCTGTCGGGCAGCAATGGCAGGCGTGGCCAGTAAACAGGGCACCAGCATCATCCAGAGGTATCTGTTCATACGTAATTTCCTTTACCGTTCGACAGGTTTTCGAACAGTCCCGGGCGCCCGTTCCAGATAGCGGGGCAGGCTGCCGCGCACTTCCACCGTCGGCCCGTCCTCCAACTCCTCGGCCACTCCTTCGTCATCTTCATACTCTTCTTCCCCTGCCGCCCAGTTATACAACTTTTGCGAATCCTTCAAGACCGGTTGCAACGGTATGCCAAAGACCCGATTCTGCATCTCTTCATCATACAGACCGATACAGCCGTGTGATGCCGGTCGTCCGGGCAGATCTCTCGCATGCAGCCAATAGGAAACATTATCCGGTCCGATAAAAAAGCGGAGAGCGTTGTCCATCGGGTACTGCTCTTCGTCATTGGCCGTTTTGTAGAGCGACGACGTATGATTGAGATCGCGGGCGTCTATTTGAAACATGCCGGCAGGCGTTTCCGTGGTAGCTTTACCGGTTGCGGCCGGAGCCGAAAATACCAGTTTTCCGTATTGGTAAGCACCCAGCCACTGTTCGGTTATATCGACCAGTATAAACTTTTCGTGGCGAGCGGCCGGCGCGTAATGACGCGGAAGTGGTGTATAGGTGCGGATATCCTCAATGTTATCCGGAACCTTGATGGTGACGCCGGGGTAGACATGGCGCCGGTCAATCCGGTTAAAACGCGCGACCAAAATCCAATCCGCGCCAAAAAGAGACTCAAGCGACTGATTCGGCTCGATAAACTTTGCATGCCACGCAATCCCTTTCAGACTCGGATACTCGACCCGTGAGAGATCCTCTCTCCCATTGTCATCCGGCGACGCAGCAGGTTCACTCGTCAGTAATGGTGTCCGCAGCACCGTAAAGCCGACCAGTATAATGGTAAACAACAAAATCAAAACTATTTTGTGCGAAAGCCGCATCCGGCTGTAGCGCATAGTGAAGTCGTCCTCGAAAAATAAAATAGTGAACGGTGCAACGTCTTTGTTGCATCATAGTCATTTGTCCGGCACTATTCAACAGTTGTCAGCACAGCAATGGAAAATATCTGGCCTCAATACGGAACCGATGCTAAATTACCAATGAGTGGCGCTGTTACGACAAACGGGGAGGAACATGTGGAAGAGTCGAACCTGAAACAGAGTTATAATCAGTTTGCCAGCGACAACTATGCCGGTATCTGCCCCGAAGCGTGGCAGGCGATGCAGACGGCCAACGCCGGATTTGTTTCGTCATATGGCGATGATGTCTGGACCGAGCGCGCCTGTGAACAGTTGCGCCAGGTGTTCGAAACCGATTGTCAGGTGTTCTTCGTTTTCAACGGCACTGCGGCCAACTCGCTGGCATTGGCGTCGCTCTGCCGTTCATACCATAGCGTCATCTGCCATGAACTGGCGCATGTCGAGACCGACGAGTGCGGAGCACCGGAGTTTTTCTCCAACGGCACCAAACTGCTGCATGTAAACGGTCCCGGCGGCAAGCTTGATCTGGCGGAGGTCGAACGGGTCATCACCCGCCGCAGCGACATTCATTACCCATGCCCCAAGGTCCTGAGTCTGACCCAGGCGACCGAAGTCGGCACGGTATATACGCCTGATGAGATAAGGGGAGCCGGCGAACTTGCCAGACGCCACGGCATGCGGCTGCAGATGGATGGGGCACGGTTCGCCAATGCGGTTGTGGCGCTGGATATCGCTCCTGCCGAAATAACCTGGCGAGCCGGGGTTGATGTGCTCTGTCTGGGGGGCGCAAAGAACGGGATGGCCATTGGCGAGGCCGTGGTATTCTTTGACCGTGAACTTGCCCGTGAATTTGACTACCGTTGCAAACAGGCTGGGCAACTGGCATCAAAGATGCGCTTTATCTCGGCGCCCTGGATCGGGATGCTCGAAAATGGCGCGTGGCTGAACAACGCCCGCCACGCCAACAATTGTGCAGCATTGCTGGAGCGGCGCCTTGCCGACATGGACGACATACGCATCATGTATCCACGGCAGGCCAACTCCGTGTTCGTCGAGATGCCGGAACCGGTTGTCACCCTCCTCCGCGCTGCTGGATGGCACTTCTATTCTTTTATCGGATCAGGGGGGGCGCGGTTCATGTGCTCGTGGCAGACAACGGAACAGGATGTGCTTCAGCTGGTTGAAGCGATACGGTCAGCTACCGTGGCAACGGGAGGCGTCATATGATAAAGACGGCTACATTCGAGGCGCTGCTGGACGATACGGCTCCGGATGGTCAGGGTGGCTACACGTTCACTCTTGAGGGGAAAACCTATCATCTGCAGGAGAAGGATGAGGTTCGGAGCATTGCGGAAGCGCATGGGTATATCATTATCTACTGATCAATCTGCGACCGGAACCGGGCACGCTCCTCCCTGACAAGTCCGAGGCACCCGGTCTTTCAGACTGATAACTTTTAATTTTTCTAAACATGATCTGATTACAACTATTGTCTTGCATTTTGCCGGTCAAATGGAGAATATGAGACAAACAATCAGGAATTGCAGGTTTTGTCGAGCGTCCCCCAATGTTCGGCTCCCATAATCGCATTCACTCCAATTTTATTATCGCTAAAATCGGGGCTGGGCTCGTTGCTTGTCAATCCCATACCGCTTCTCGCATTCGAAAGGGCTGAGCTGATGAAACAATTACGCTGTCTGGTGGTCGATGACGACGAAGTGGGGCGAGAGCTGCTGATTCTGAACCTGCAAGGGCTCGCGCAGTGCGATAGCGCCGCCGACGGTCGTGAAGCGCTGGACAAGTATAGCGCGACCCTCGATACGAATCCGTATGATCTTATTTTTCTTGATATAATCATGCCCGTGATGGATGGACACGAAACAGCGAAAGCTATCCGCCGCATGGAAATGGAGCGAGGCATCATCCCGGACAAAGGGGTTAATATTATAGTGCTCTCCTCCTTGAACACTCCCCAGGACATCATCAAATCCTATGTTTCTGCCCATTCGGCAGCACACATCGTCAAGCCGGTCAAGGCGGATAAGCTGATTAAAACCCTGCATAAACTGGGCTTGCTTCCCGCGCCATGACAAACAAAGAAAAGAATCCCGGATGTAACGGATAAAAGCGGATCAGGCGAGTCTGGTATCAACGGACTTTCAGAGAGATCGCAACAAGGCCGTAATGTCGTCCAGCGAATAGGGTTTGGGAAGTACCCCCTTGAATCCATGGGAGCGGTAGTGGGACATGACCAAATCATTTGCATAGCCGCTTGATACGATGACACATGCCTTGCTGTCATAACTCAACAGTTTCTCAACCGTTTCAACACCTCCCATCCCTCCCGGAATAGTCACATCAAGAATCGTGATATCGAATGGCACTCCCCTGTCCCTGGCATCACGGTACATCGCGATCGCTTCATCGCCGTCGCAGGCAAAGGCAGCCGCATATCCAAGAATTGCAAACAGTTCACCCGCAACCGACCTGACAATTTCCTCATCATCCATGACCAGTACCCGTCCGGATTCTTTCTGCATAGCCGTTCCGACGAGAGCATGTACAACTGCCGGAACCTTCGTGGTAATGCTTCGATCGGCAGCGGGCAGGTAGACCGAAAAGGTGCTCCCCTTCTCTTGTTCGGACGAAACGGTGATCATTCCGCCATGATTTTTGATAATGGAATAGCAGGTAGCCAGGCCAAGACCGTTGCCCATCGGCTTTGTGGAGAAATAGGGGTCGAAGATGCGATGGAGATGCTCTTCTGCTATGCCGCATCCAAAGTCCTTGACAACGACCCTGATATATTCGCCCGGCGGCATTGGGAGAACGGATTCGTCGTCGACGCGGAAAGTCTCCCCGCTGACCGTCACGAAGCCACCATTCGGCATTGCCTGGCAGGCATTGATCAACAGGTTGCTGAACACCTGTATTATCTGTCCGGCATCAATATTCGCCGGAGGAAGATTCTTCGATAACGCCAGATCGCAGGAGACGTTGGAGCCAACCATACTTATGTCTATAGCTTCTCGCAGTATGGTCGTCAGCGAGGTGACCTTTCGAACCGGCTTGCCCCCTCGCGCGAAGGTGAGAAGTTGCTGGGTCAGGTTTTTAGCCCTGAAACACCCGTTTTCGGCGTTTTTTAAAAAGGCCTGGATCTGTTCGTTATCCTTCGTTTTGTAGCGGGCAAGCGAGATGAATCCAACCACGGCGGTCAGGATATTGTTAAAATCATGTGCGATTCCTCCCGCCAGAACACCTATGGATTCCAGCTTTCTACTATTGAGCAGTTCATATTCCATCAGATTGCGGGCACGTTCCGCCTTCGTACGCTCTGCAATTTCAAACGTCAACTGTGCATTGGCTGTCTCAAGTTCATGAGTCCGCTTCGAAACCTGCATTTCCAGCTGTTCATGATACATGACAAGCTGGATGTCACGCTCCTGAATCTGCGCCAGCATCGCGTTGAAACTCTCGGAAAGCGTCCCGATCTCATCCGAGCGGTAAGACTCCGCCCGGATACCGTAGTCCCGCTTCAGAGAAACGGCACGCGCAACCTCAACCAGATTCTGGACCGGTTTAGAAATGTACTGCATCAGCCGGGAAGCAATTGCATAGGAAACGCACGAGACAACAATCAACACGAATAAAGCCAGCCAAATGAAGCGGAACTGGCGTACTCCCATGGCTGTAAGGTCGTACCGGAGATAGATCCTGCCGATCTGCTCTTTTTCCAGATAAATCGGACGAAAAACATGAATCGTATTATGATCGAAGGTCGTTTCGGTAGGTGATATCACGGGTTCGGGGTACCCGCTTGCGCCATTACGGGAATACCGTGCGAGTTTTGTTCCGTCTTTACGAAAGAGTGCCGCCATATCGATATTCGGATGGGCTCTCAATGCCAGCAGGATTTCGTTCGCAGCATGCGTGTCGTCGAAAGTCACGGCTGCAGTACTGTTATTCGCAAGGGTGTCTGCCAGAGCAGTCGCTTCGTTCAGCAAGTCGTAGCGTTTGGCCAGGTAGTCGTTGATAATGAAGATGAGGCAGGCGAGCACAAGAGATACAATGCTGGTAACCATGAAAGAAATCATCAATTTATGCTTGAACGGCAGGTTATGGATGCGGTCAGATACGGGAATCATGGCTGCCCCCGCACAATTTTGGCAAGATTGAGCAGTTTCGAGCTGATTTCAAGACCACTTCGCCGGGATGCTTCAAGATTGATTTCAAAGGTCAGCCTGCCGTCGAATGGGATGAATCTGACGATACCACCCTGGGTGGCAAAGGCAGGGTAGTCGCCAACCGTAAGAACCGGGCTGTTACCGACCGAGGCAATAATTTTTTTAGCCAGGGAGCGTTCCGTTGACTCCCCGATGAATAGCAGGTGACACATACCCGCCTCGACACCGCTCCCGAATCGAATCACCTGGAACTGCCGTCCTTTGGTACTTTTTTGAGTCAGGGATTCAAGGGCTTCGATGAGCGGCATATCTTCAACAATACATGCCCGGAATGGAGTTGAATTATTCTCGAAGGAGGCTGGGGGCCACGTAATGAACTTCGTGAAATTATAGATAAAAGCAGCTTTGACATCATGTTCGACCGCGCGAGTGGGTGAGTCGAGTGCGGCAGAGGCTGACATCGGCGCCAGAAGCAGCGCTGCGGTCAGGAATCCCTCCAGTAAAAAACCGGTTATTTTTTTCAGAATTTCCATGCCACTTTACCGTACATGCTACGCTCGGTCTGTGCGGCGGGATTACCGAACAAGTCCGGGCCAAACTCCAGATGTTTTGCTGCAAGAAGGTTCTGCCCAACCAGAGACAGCTCCAGATTCGGTACCGGTTTCCAGGCAACCCTGGCATCCATGGTGACATAGTCCGGCACTTCAGGACCACTCAACGAATCAACATAACGGAGCCATATGGTACAGTTCACGTTATGAGGAAGCGTTATGACCGAGTTGACGGAGAGTTGATGCCGTGGGGAGGTGTCGACATTCATAAATAACTTGTCTTGAGGCAGCACAGAAGAAGATGATACGGAAAGGTCCAGAAACGAGTATGCAACGGCAAGCTCCAGCCAGGCACGTGGACGCCAGTCAACCGACAATTCACCCCCTCTGCCGACCGCAGTCGATGTAGACGCAATATTGACCGGCACAAGCGTCGGCGGCGCCCCCCCCTGGGGCAGGCCCTGGACCGCTCCGATCAATGAGCGGTAATCGTTGTAAAAAAGCGCCAGATCGAAGAAGAGCACCGGAAGCGGCTGGTAACGGTATCCCGCTTCATAGGCAATCAGTTTCTCGGAAGGGAGCCTGGAGTTTCCAATCAGCAGGATTTCGGTCACCGGCGGAATAAAACCCACTTGAGACAGAATCGTCGTTTCAGCCCGCGACGGGGTGCGTACGGCACGGGTCACGGCGCTCCAGAACGTGTGCTGCTCGTGGGACGTCCAAAGGATCCGGGCCGTCGGCTGTAGTTCCCAACCGGTTATGTCGGCATGTTCGATCCGGGAACCGAGTATCAGATAGAGGGAGTCGGAAAGCAACGTTATTTTGTCTTGCAGGAACGCACTGAAAAGATGCTCCGTCATGCTTGCCGGGATAAACGCCGGGACAAATGCAGTGTTGCCGTTCAACTGGTCATGCGTCAGTCGGAAACCGGTCCCCCAAACGACTTTTTGCCTACTCCCCGGAGCAAACGTATGCTGCAGTTCGAAATTGGCGGTATCCCGCGTCTCGTGGTGGTTTCTATCGGCATCAACCCGCTTTTTGGCAGAGGCCCGGTCATAATAGAGCTGAATCGAGAGATCCGACGTATCCGACATACCACGGTTCCAGCGTCCCAGCAGGTTTACGCCGTCGAAAAACCCTGAGCCGGCACGGCTCTCATACGCATCCCCCTGCAAGGTAACCGTATCGTGTGACGCCAGGTCCCAATCCCCCCGAAAGCCGCCTCTCCAGTCGTTCCAGTACCCCTCCAGATCCGGCGTATCTACCGGTGGCTGGCTGTCCCGGTAAAAAAACGTGCCATACCCCCGCACAAAACCGTTTTCTCCACTCTTTATGCCATAGCGCATTCCCGTTGCCGCCCGCTCCCAGGTCCCCCCCGCAGCGGTTATCACCCCCCCTTGCGTATCCCGTGCATGCCTGGTCGTGATGCTGATCACTCCGTTGACAGCGTTGGCGCCCCACAGAGTTGATCCCGGGCCGCGGATCACCTCAATCTGTTCAATATCTTCCAGCATGATTTCCTGTACGTTCCAGTATACGCCGGAAAACATCGGATTGTACAAGGTACGGCCATCCTGGAGTACCAGCAGCTTGTTGGAGAATCGTCCGGCAAACCCCCTGATGCTGATAGCCCACTTGTTGCCGTCGATCCGTGACACCTGAACTCCCGGCGCCAGGCGCAGCGCCTCGGGGAGCGATGTAACACCCGACCGGCGGATATCATCATTGGTAATGACATGAATGGCAGAGGGAGCCGTAAAAGATTTCTCCGGCTGTTTGGAAACGGAGTACACCTGAACCTGCATCAACTCTTCCAGAGAAAAGTTTGCCAACTGGGTAGCAGATGCAGTCGCAAAGGAACCTGCAGAGGATTCGTACGGCAGCCCCGCGAACAAAAGAAACGCCGCGATACGTGCGATACGGAGAGCAGGTACGGCAGAGGGGAGCAGAGGGGAGCGTGTGGGAATACAGGTCACGGGCATCTCGCAATCAGGCTGAAACGGGTTGGCCATCAAGAGGGGAACGACAAACTATTGCCCAAGGGCCTCTTCAATTTTTATCTTATCAAACCCTACGATGATTCTGCCGTTGATAAAAAAGGTCGGGGTAGAATCGATCTTCTGCTTTTTCACAATTTCAAGCTGTTCTTCCTGCAATTTTACCCCATTTGGAGTTATTCCCTCATATTTTTGAAGCGAATCCAGTTTCCCCGACATCACTTCATGATAGGCCGTAGCACGATCCATGTGTGACAGGATGTACTGTGCTTTTTCTTTTGCTCTGGGATGGCGGGAGAGTGGATAGAAAAAAACCTGTTGGGTGACATCACGACGTCCCTCGAAATATTTGGCAGCCTTGCGACAAAAGGGACAATCGGGGTCGGTAAATTCGATTACCGTCTTTGGGCCGCTCCCTATGGCAACCGCTTTGCTGAAATCAAAATTGGCCGCATGGGCCGGCTTTGCGACGACTGCTACCGTCAGAACCAGCAGTATCAGGAGGATGTTTTTCATTGTATACTCCAACCGGATTAATTGTGTTCGCAGCATTATTCGGAACAACAGGGCAAAAGGATAGTAAATTCGCTCCCCTGTTCCGCTTCACTCTTCGCCCAGATCATGCCGTTAAAACGCTCTATCACCAATTTGCAATACGCAAGCCCCAGTCCCGCTCCACCACGTTCCCGTTCCGATTTTCGGGAAAATTGGGAATATCGGTCAAATATGCGTTCCAGTTCATCATGGGGGATGCCATTGCCGGTATCACGTACCGACACCTTGACAAAGCACTCTTGGGCCTGGAAATCCGGAGGAAGCGGTATATAACCCGGGATGTCCAACGTATGCGCCTCCCTGCCGGAAATCGAATGGCACGAAATAATAATTTTACCCCCCTCGGGAGTAAATTTCAGAGAGTTGCCAAGCAAATTTCCGATAACCCGGTTAAAAGCGTTCCTGTCAACCGCAATTTTCCCGCTTCCCGAACCGGAAATAACGGAAAGCTCAATGCCGTCATGTTTGGCCGGGCGGGCAAATTGATTGGCAATCTTGTCAACAAGGTCATGGGCGTTATACTGTTGGATCGCCATCTGAAACTTTCCAAGTTCGAACTTCCGTAAATCGAGAAGGTTGTCGATCATGGTGACGACTTCATTGCAACTATCGATGGCCGATTGCAGATACTCTTTCTGTTCTTCGTTGACTTTGCCGAGACACTCCTCACGAATAATGTCGATTGAACCGATTACGGCGGTCAACGGATTTTTCATATCATGCGAAAGCATCAGAACAAAGTCTTCTTTTTCCTGCTGTAACAGTTGTTTTTCCATTCGTTCCCGACGATGGATGAGAGCCATTTCAATTCTCAGCAGCATGTCGGCAAAGGCAAACGGTTTGGAAATATAATCCGATGCCCCTTTTTTCATACACTCCACGGCAAGATCTTCACTGCCGTGTCCACTCATCATAACAACCGCGGCATCGCTCCTCGAATCCTGAATGCGCTTCAGCACCGTTACGCCATCAATCCCCGGCATTTTAATATCGAGAAGGATGGCCGTATAATCTTTTTCACTTTCAAACAAAGCCAGCGCGGTTTCACCGCTGGAAGCTATTGAGGTAGTATACCCGTTATCATCAAGAAACAGTTTCAGAGCCAGGGTAATTTCCGGTTCATCATCAACAATCAGAATTTTATCCAGCGATTGGGCACTCACCGGGTATCCTCCCTTTTCATTACGGACAGGAATGCTTCAGCCAGGATCAGATCTTCAGGCGTGGTAATTTTAATGTTGCGATAGTCGCCCCGAATAATATGAACCTCTCCTCCGGAGCGCTCAATCAGGGATGCGTCATCAGTGCCGAAAAAACCGTCTGTTTCGGCAGCACGGTGAGCGGTAAAAATGTTCCCGAAACGGAACGACTGCGGCGTCTGGGCCTGCCACAAACTTTCCCGTGGAGGAGTATCGCACACGACGCCATCACGCACCGTCTTTATGGTATCCTTAACCGGAACAGCCACCAGGGCGCCGTCATACAGCGCCGCCATTGCAATGGAATCGCGCAGCAGATGCTCCGTTATCAGCGGTCTGACACCATCATGAATAAGAATGACGTCGTCATCGGAAACGTGCTCCCGCATGGCATTCAAACCATTCATTACCGAGTTTTGGCGTTCCTTCCCTCCTGGGATGATCGCTACAATTTTTTTAAAACCGTACGCCTCGACAACATGCTTTTGGCAATACGGGATCTCCTCGACAGGAATTACCAGGTAGATAGCATCAATCAGAGGAGACTGTTCAAAAACCGAAATGGTACGGGCAACAATCGGCATGCCATTCATCTGTAGATACTGCTTGTTGATTGAGGCGCCCATACGTTTACCCATGCCGGCGGCCGGTATGAGTGCAATGGATTTGAATGGGGTCATTAATTATTTCTCCGAAACCAGTATATCAGTTTCTTGCGGAGATGCAACATTTGAATGAGCAACCATATTCAGCTATTTTTACCCGACGTTGAGCCATTCATCAGCACTCTGCCGCCATATTCGGCGTTCTGGCGGACAAGTGTTTCAGCCAGATCGGCATCTTTTCTCCGGAATGCCTCGATAATTTTTTCATGTTCCTGTACCGAAACGGCCATCCGCCCCGGAAGACTCAGTGACGTAAAACGAAGACGCTGAAACTTGGTTACCAGACCGGCGATCAATTCGTGCAATTTTTCATTGTCGGCGGCCTTGATAAACAATTCATGAAAATCACTGTGTATCTTGAAAAAATGCTTAATATCGCCCAGTTGAGCAAGCTCAGCCAATCTATCGTTTATGGTCTGCAGACGATTCAGATCCTTCTTGCTCAGATTTTCACAGGCCCGTCGTGCAGCATACCCCTCCATGATGCTTTTAATGGCATAAAACTCTTCGACATCCTTGGGGCTGAACTCGCTGACTATGGCGCCGCGACGCGGAATCACCGTCAAATACCCTTCCGATTCAAGCTGCCGGAAGGCTTCCCGGATCGGAGTGCGGCTGATTCCGTAACGCTCGGCCAGCTCAGGCTCCGAAACCCGGCTACCCGCTTTGAGACTACCGGATACGATTGCATCACGAATGTTTTCCAGGATTTTTTCGCGCAGTGTCAGATGTTTTTCCAACGGTTTTTTCATGATAAAAGGGAGCTCCCAGGGGAAATTTTTGAACATTGTATACAGTATGCACAATTTGTCAATTATATCACGCTGTGGGTAAGCTTTTGCAAGCACTTTTGAGCGGCAATCACTGCAAAGCCCTCCACTTTCCTCCTCCGACAGCGTAGAAAGTACCTTGTTTTTTTGAGCCCTTGCAGGTAATCTGCAAAAACTATGGATCCGGTTCGACACCTCAAAATTTCGTTTGCCGTCCTTCTGATGCTTATCTCAGGGGGAACGATCGGCTATATGTCTATCGAGGGGTGGCGTCTGCTCGATGCCGCCTATATGACGGTTATTACCCTGGGAACAGTTGGTTTCAAGGAGGTCCATGACCTTTCGGACGGTGGCAAACTGTTCACCATGGGACTCATTGTCGTCGGCGTCAGCGTGTTGAGTTATATCGTCGGCAGTCTGGCCCAGATCATGTTCGAAGGACAGTTTGAGCGAATTTTGGGGAGGAAAAAGGTGGAAAAACGGATAGGAGCACTCACCGGGCACTACATCATCTGCGGTTTTGGCCGGATCGGTTCACTGATTTGCAAGGAGTTCAAAACAAACGGAGTAGAGTTTGTCATTATTGAAAAACATGCGGAAGCGATGGAGCGGCTTGAAGAAGATGATTACCTGCATATGAAGGGGGATGCCACACTCGATGAGACCCTGCTTAAAGCTGGGATCAACAGGGCCAAGGGGCTGATTTCGGTTGTTACCTCCGACACTGAGAATGTCTATATCACCCTTACCGCACGCGGCCTCAATCCGGATCTTTATATCATGGCCCGCTCCGGCGAAGAAGGCTCCGACATCAAACTCAAACGAGCCGGCGCCAACAAGGTAGTATCACCGTACACCATAGGCGGAAACCGCATGGCTCAGTCGATTCTACGCCCGAACGTGGTTGATTTCATCGAGATTGCCACCGGCCATGAGCATCTTGAATTGCAGATGGAGGAAATCAATATCCCGGCTCACTCGGCTTTTGTCGGTGAAACTCTCGTCAGCTCCGGGTTCCGCAAGGAGATTGGCGTTATCATTGTCGGCATAAAAAAAAGTCACGGAAAAATGGTTTTCAACCCGCATTCCCACACCAAGATTGATGAGCGTGACACGCTGATCGTGCTCGGAGATCCTGCTTCAATTCACAAACTGGAGGATCTGGTGGCCCGTCCGGCTTCCGATGAAGTCATCAAACAGCACAGGAAAGAGTCTCATGAAAAATAATATTCACGCCCATGTCCCGTATGGTCGCCTGGCGGAACATCTGGAGTATGCCATTACAAACGGCATTAACCCTGAGGTCTTTTTTCCTGCCGAGGCTCTTGATCATCTGGTCTGGGAGGAGTTGGCAACACTTGCCGGCGAACTTCATGCCACCGGTCTGAAGACGACAATCCACGCACCATTTATAGATCTCAATCCCGGCGCGGTCGATCCCAGCATCCGCGCGGCCAGTCGCCACCGCATCCGGCAGGTGCTGAAGGCCGCCGAACTGCTCCGCCCGCAGGTAGTCGTTGTTCACCCCGGCTATGACGACCTCCATTACGGCGAAAACCGACTGACATGGTTGAAAAACAGCATTGATTTTTGGCAGGAATTTGTCCCGCAGGCTCGGGAACTCGGAACGATTCTGGCGGTAGAGAATATCTATGAGAAAGAGCCATCCACCATCAAGGCTCTTCTTGATGCCATTGACGATCCCTGCTTCCGGCACTGTTTCGACGTAGGGCACTGGAACATGTTCACATCGGTCACGCTTGAGGAGTGGTTCCGTGAACTGGGCTCATACATTGTCGAAAGCCATATTCATGACAACCACGGACGGCGTGACGAACATCTGCCGGTTGGAGAGGGAACCATTAATTTCGAACAGTTCTTTTCGCTCTTGAGGCGGTATGCTCCTGCAGCGGTCTGGACGATTGAAGCGCACAACACGGAACATCTTCAGCGGGCGCTGAAAAACATACAAAACCACCGGATTTCGTGAGCCCCTGACACTCGGTAAAGAGCTGGTCGGCGTATGCTGCTGTTCCCAAACCGCTTTCGGCTGAAGATCCGTCTGCATGGAAACTTTTTCTGGACACTTTTTTCAGATGGTTTTTTATTCATTCTATGCTACAAGTACGGTAATTCCAATTTCTGACTATACAGGTCTTATTTATACGGGATTTCATGGACTTTACCTCTCTTTACAGCACCCGGATTCAAACAACCTTTGACGATGATCAGGCCTCAATTCTGAAGACCTTTCATTCCAAATTGTCGTCGAAAGAGGGGCTGAAAGTAACTCTAACGAATTATTACAAAGGGTTGCCGATAATTTATCCTGCCAAGATCCTTGGCGTCGAACGTGGCACTCTCGACATGGATGTCACTCCGCAACAAGCGGTGGCAATTGCCACGGATCGCTATTCGCTGATCCGTTCCGCTCTCTTTACGTATCCCATTCTTGCCCATGTCCAATATGCCAACGTCAAGAAGCACGCCGCATCTCTCAACAAGCTCTGTTTTGTCGAGATCTTGGCTGAAAAACGCGCTGCGGTACGCCTCGATCTGGAACCGCCGGTCAGCGCAAAAATGCAATCAGGAGATCTGGAGATTGCCGGAGATCTGGTAGATATTTCAACATCGGGACTTGCGATAACCGTTGACAGGTATGTAACGGTGGAATCCGGAACGGAAATGACGGTAACATTTCCGTTGCCTGACCCGGTCCTGCTGACGGAAACCTTCATCTCGCTGGCGGCAACACTCGTTGGCATTGCGGGAAACGGTGCGCCATACCGCTATAAATTCAGAATCTCGCCGGAAAAACATCATGAGCAACTTATTTCCCGCTACAGTTTTCAGCGTCAGGTAGAGATTATCCGAAGTTTAAAGGAAGTCGCCGCTTAATAACTCCTCACTCCTCACTCCTCACTCCTCACTCCTCACTCCTCACTCCTCACTCCACACTCCTCACTCCTCACTCCTCACACCTCACTCCTCACTCCACACACC
>CAIYZD010000471.1 GCA_903930585.1 uncultured Geobacteraceae bacterium
GGTGGGATGATTATTCGGGCCAGCCGCATCGCCCACCAATTGTGCGGTGTTAACCCGCTGCTGACATCATTTGACGAACTGTTGCCGTTGCAGCGGGTCGCGACGAGTTCATTTTTTTCCGTTGTACCCCTCATGAAAAGCGGAGAGTCAGAGAACGGTGAGGTTGTATTCAAACGAAGTGATAATCAGATTTTCAATATCCTCCTTAATGCAACGCCCCTTTCCAATATCGAGAACCGCATTTTCGGTTGCGTCGTGACATTAACCGATATCACCGAACGCAAAAAGGCTGATGAACAGATCAGGGCATCTCTTCGAGAAAAGGAAATTCTTCTTAAAGAGATCCACCACCGGGTGAAAAACAACCTTCAGATCATCGCCAGTCTCCTCAAGTTGCAGTCCAGATACAGCTCTGATGGAAAAACAGGGGATATTTTCCAGGAATGTCAGGACCGTGTCAGGGCCATGGCCAAAGTTCATTCGCTGCTTTACCGGTCGAGTGATTTTGCCCGGATCAACTTCGGGGATTATATCCGGGAAACGACAGCCGAACTGCTGAGGATATACCAGAAAAGTCCTGTTGGAATATCCCTGGATATTCATGCCGAAGAAGTCATGCTTTCCATAGATGAGGCCATACCCTGCAGCCTTATCATCAATGAACTGGTCACCAATGCGATAAAATACGCCTTTACGGAAACCGGTCACGGCGTGATCAGAATTGAACTGGCAGAGACGGAACAGGGTATCCGGCTGCTCGTCAAAGATAACGGCGTTGGTTTTCCGCCAGAGCTGAATTTTCGGGAGACCGAAACTCTGGGGTTGCAACTCGTCACCATGCTCGTAAAACAGCTTGACGGCAGCATAGAACAGTCGGCTGACGGTGGAACGGAATACACCCTGCAGTTTGGGAAAAATAATGATTCAAAGGGGGGCGTTGTATGCAGGTCAATAACATCATGATTGTGGAAGATGAAGAAATAGTTGCTGCCGACATACGGATGAGTGTGGAAAAAAGGGGCTATTCCGTCTGTGCCATGGCTTCGTCGGGAAAAGAAGCGATCGAAAAAGCGGGGTTGACCCGGCCGGACCTGATCCTGATGGATATCGTCCTTAAAGGGAGCATGACCGGTATAGAGGCGGCCACTCAAATAAAGGATCTGTACAAAATACCGGTAATCTACCTTACGGCGTTTGGCGAAGACGATATCATGCAGCAGGCCAAGATGGCGGAGCCCTATGGGTATATTCTCAAGCCGTTTCAAGACAGGGAACTCCATATTGCCATCGAAATCGCCCTGTACAAGAAACAGGCGGAAGCCAGAATTCAGAAGGTGGAGCGCTGGTTGGCAAATGTCCTCAAGAGCGTGGGTGATGCGGTAATTACCTCGGACAATGAGGGGCGCATTACCTTCATGAACACGGTTGCCGAAGAGTTGACCTCTTGGAAACAGGAAGAAGCCCTGGGGAAAAAATTGACTGAAATCCTGCATATGAAGGATATGGATCTGAACCATCTGGAAAAACATCTGGTGGAAAGTGTCATTACCGAGGGGCTGATTATCAATCTGATAGAGGACCGGCTGCTCGTGGCCAGAAACGGCAGCGAACTGAGTATTTCCGACAGCGTCGCACCTCTCAGGTCAGAAGACGGTGAGACTTCGGGCTCGGTACTCATATTCCGGGATATCTCCGAACGCAAGCGGCTTGAAGAGGAAAAAACGCTGCTTGAAAAGCAATATCAGCAGGCCCAGAAACTGGAGAGTCTCGGGATACTTGCCGGTGGCATCGCTCATGATTTTAACAACATCCTGACGATAATAATATGCAACTGCTCCCTGTTGCAGCAACAACCGGAAATGACTGCAGAGCTTGTCCCAAAGATAGAAACAGCGGCACAACGTGCTGCAGAACTGTGTCGCCAGATGCTGGTATATGCCGGAAAGGCACAACCAGTGCCGACAAAATTCAATGTAAAAACGCTCGTAGAGGAGATGGGCAAGTTGCTGAAAGCGACCCTCAAACAAAATGTTTCCATCACACTTGATCTTTCAGCAGATATTCCTTCCATAAAAGCGGATGCAAGCCAGATCAGGCAGGTTGTCATGAATCTGATCCTCAATGCTGCGGAGGCGATCGGCACGGAGCAGGGAAATATTACTGTGTCACTGGATATTGCAGCGATTGAGTCCGGGCAGGGCGAAAAGGAATATCTCGGTAAAGAGATTGCGCCCGGCTCCTATATCTGCCTGAAAGTTACCGACAATGGGTGTGGCATGGATGAAGAGACCAGGCAGCGGATATTCGAGCCATTCTATACGACTAAATTTACCGGACGGGGGTTGGGGATGTCGGCAGTGCTCGGCATCATAAAAGCACACAATGGGGCGTTGCAACTCACCAGTCAAGTAGGTTTAGGGACAACCTTCACGGTGTATCTCCCTGTTCAGAGCAGCAAAACAGTCGGAGACTTAACGCCGCTTGTATCACTGATGCCATGGCAAGGGGACGGCACAGTACTGCTGGTTGAGGATGAACCTCAGGTTAGTATGGTTGCGAAAGCACTTCTGCAAGCGCTTGGATTCACTGTTTTATTGGCAGAAAACGGACAGATAGCATTGGAAATGTATCAGAAGAACGCTGAATACATCACCCTGGTTTTGACAGACATCGGCATGCCGGTTATGGACGGTTATCAGTTGATTCATAAACTGAAAACATTGAACCCGGAACTACCCATCATTGTCTCCAGCGGTTTTGGTGATACCGAGGTAACATCACACATTCACGAGAAGATAGAAGGGGTGGTCAGCA